>CAZTYT010000300.1:0-2852 GCA_964618245.1 uncultured Legionella sp.
AAAATAATAGCGCAGGTATTCCGGATGTAAGTGATCAAGATAAGCACGAGCCTCCAGGAATGTGCCCCGGGATTTAGACATTTTTTGTCCATCTACGGTTAAGAAGCCATGTGTATAAACAGCAGTTGGCATGCGGTGATCGCTAGCAGCTAGCATGGCTGGCCAAAACAGCGCATGAAAATAAACAATGTCTTTGCCAACGAAATGATACAGTTCAGTGGTGGAATCTTTATCCCAGAACTCATCAAAGGAAATACCCTGTTCATTACAATATTTTTGAAAACTTGCCATATAACCAATGGGGGCGTCTAGCCAAACATAAAAATATTTATCTGTGGTGCCAGGAATAGGAAAACCAAAGTAGGGTGCATCGCGAGAAATGTCCCATTGCTTTAAGCCTGCAGCAAACCATTCATCTAATTTATTGGCCACTTCAACTTGAAGGTGACCACTACGTGTCCATTCTTTTAACAAATTCTCATAACGTGGCAAATCAAAAAAATAATGCTCTGAATCTTTCTCAATAGGTTTGGCGCCAGAAATAGCAGAAACGGCATCAATAAGATCAGTAGGTGAGTAGGTGGCACCACATACTTCACAGTTATCTCCATATTGGTCTTTTGCACCACATTTAGGGCATGTGCCTTTCACATAGCGATCCGGCAAGAACATCTCTTTGACTGGATCATAAGCTTGGCATATGGTTTTTTTAAGGATGGCGCCACTGGCTTGTAGTTTTTGGTAAATAGCGGATGCCAAGGCTTGGTTTTCCGGCGAATGAGTCGTATGGTAGCAATCGTAATCAATCGCAAAGGCTTTAAAATCCTGTTCATGGCTTAATTTAATTTCCGCAGTCAACGCCTCTGGGGTCATTCCTAATTGCTCAGCTTTAAGCATAATAGGCGTGCCATGGGCATCATCGCCGCAAACACTAATGCAGTAAATACCAGACATTTTATGAGTACGGACCCAAATATCAGTTTGAATATGCTCAACCAAATGCCCAAGGTGTAAATGCCCATTAGCATAGGGCAGAGCACTGGTTACCAACATTTTGCGTTTTTTATCCGTTAAGCTATGGCTTGTTGACATGTGAATTAAACTCCTCAATCACATAAATTTGCTAAAGTAAAATGGTTGATTATAACGCAAACAGGAGTGAAATGCTTGTAATTAGCGAGGAGTTTTATTCATTCAGGCTGGGTTGGGGCGATCCCAACCCCGCAATTTTATATCAATGGGCATCCTTATGGTTTGCTTGATAATTGAGATTCGGAAGTATTTTCTGGAGGCGTATTTTTCTTGGAAGGATTTCTCTGAATGATTGGAGAATGATGGGAGACTTCTTCAGGTTGAGTGTCTTTATTTGACGACTTGGGCGTTTGTAAGTTTCTTAGGACATCAGAGCTTTCGCTAATTTCTTCTTCATCCTCTTGATCCCTTAAGGGTAGTTGGTCAGCAGGTTGTTTTTCAGGGGCAAAAATATTCACAATAGCGAATGTGATGTTAATCAATGCGGCAGGAATATAAATCGCGAGCGATGTAGCGGTAAATGCCAAGGCGGAAGCGAAAGCAATTTGCATCAATGGGTTAAATCCAATAATGCCGGCAATTGAAAAACCATAAACTGAAAGAGTGGCGATGGTGGCTAAAAGTGCAGGGAGAAAAAATAACGCAGTTCCAACACCCGCAGCGACAATTAATGATGTCCAAAATGCGGTGGCAATTTCTATTTGATGATTAATGGCTAAACCAGAGATACTGCGTCCCAGCCACTTTATTAATTCCAGAAAAGAGCCTAATAACCCATTTTCCCAGAAAATATCGAACAGTGATGTGTTTTTCTTATTTTTAATTTTTGGGGAACCCAAAAGCAACATAGTAATGCCACTTAAAATAGTGGCAGGTAATTTGAGAGCCTCAAGAGCAAATGTTGCAGGACTCAGTGCCATATTTAACTCCAAAATATTTAAGAAAGGCGCATCCTAGCAATGATTTTCTTGAGAGTGAATTAAATATATTCCATTTTTTGTAACAAAAAAGTAAAGTACATAAAAACAAATGAAAGGCAAAAAGCCCTTGTTTTTCTGAGGGGGTAGATAATTAAAAGTAACAAATCATTTTGATTTTTTACAATTTTATTAGGGATATTTATTATCTTTCCTGACGGAGGAAGACAAAATTGCCGCGGACTATTATTGGTATAAGGTCGGATCTTCTGCCCCTATTGTTGCAAAGCCCCGCTTTCTAAAAGTACAGCTATCGCATTTCCCACAAGCAGCTCCAGTAGCATTTGCTTGATAGCAAGAAACAGTGAGGCCATAATCCACACCTAGACTGAGCCCCAGTTCAATAGTCTGGGCTTTGCTTAAATGTTGCAAAGGAGCATGAATAGTAAAAGGATTGCCAGAAACCCCTGCCTTGGTGGCTAAATTGGCAAGTGTCTGAAACGCGGCAATAAATTCAGCTCGGCAATCAGGATAGTGAGAGTAGTCAATACTACTGGCGCCAATAAAAATATCACGGGCTTGGATGGATTCAGCTAATCCTAAGGCCATGGATAGAAAAATAGTATTACGGGCAGGTACATAAGTCACTGGGATTTCCTGACTTCCGTCAAAATCTGGAACATCGATTTTTTCATCAGTTAAAGCCGAATTACAAAATAACCCGGTATCCAAATTGGTGATGGTATGAGCCACTTGATAATGTTGAGCCACCCGTCTGGCTGCGTCCAGTTCTGCACTATGTCTTTGGCCATAAGAAAAACTCAGTGCATGACACTCAAACCCTTTTGCTTTAGCTAAGGCTAGGCAAGTGGTGGAATCTAATCCACCTGATAAAAGTACAAC
>CAZTYT010000301.1:0-2836 GCA_964618245.1 uncultured Legionella sp.
TCAGCAGTATAATCGTGGCCACCTGCTAATACAGCTTCTGATACAAACAATATTTACTTATCAAAAAACCACCCCGTCTGTAGGAAATTATATTAGTTTTAAAGTGCCAATAACATCTGGGTTTTCTGAAGGAACCATCGTCACTAAAAAAAATACTTGCTGGCCCTGGAGATGTGATAACCAAAAAAGATCGGGATTTCTATATAAATGATAAATGGGTATCAACTGCTAAATTACATTCACGTGACGGAGAGGATCTCGATTTAGGTTTTGAAGGAGTATTGCAAGAAGGGCAGTATTATGTGGGTGCTCCACATTCCGATAGTTTCGATTCAAGGTATCAAAAAATGGGATGGATTAATAGTGAACAGATTGTTGCTGTTGCTTATCCTATATTCTAGCGCCCTTGTAGCGAAAGATTTAGGCACTCAAGGGCCAATATACCCTATTAAAGAGCAAGATGCTTTAGAATGGATAACCCGGCGTTTGAATCAAATGGATAAATCGGGTGAAATACAACGCCATCAAGAAAAGCTAAAAAACCAAGCCGTATCTTCAATCAAACGCCCCAAAGCAGTTAAAAATATTACCAAAACAAGAGTGCCTAGAACATTTGAACATGATTTAAGTTTTGTTGTTCCTTATGACATTAAGACCCTTGATGGAAAAATTATTCGTAAAGCAGGGGAGATAATTAATCCACTTAATATGAATAACACTCCTCATTTAAATAATAAAAATCTTATTTTTATTGACGGAGACGATTTAAGTCAAGTTAGCTGGGCATTAAAGAAATATAAAAATCTTACTCAGAATCATAAACTAGCAAAATTAATTTTGATTAATGGTTCTGCCACAGACTTAATGGAAAAACATCAAATTCGATTTTATTTTGATCAACATGGCAAGCTAGTAAATCATTTTAAAATCCAACAAGTGCCAGCAACTATACAGCAAAAAAGCGATAAATTAGTGATATCTGAGGTGAAGATTTGAATAATTTCTTTGCTAAATTAATCTTAATTATCACATTTATTTTACCGAGTGCGGCATTAGGTTTATCTACTTGTCAAGGTAAAATGATTAATCCTATTACTGATGTATGCTGGAAATGTCTTTTTCCTTTGACAATAGCAGGAGGGAAGGTAGCTGATCCTGATAAAGATAATGCGACGCCAGAAGGCAAAAAAGGGCTTTTTTGTGCCTGTGGAGATCCTAAACGCATTGGTATTCCTGTAGGATTTTGGGAACCCTTTCGTGTTGCTGATGTTACTTATAAGCCTTTCTGTATGGTGAATTTGGGTGGAACTGATCTAAATTTAAAATTCACGACCCCTAGTGGCTCTGTTGGATTGAAAAACGGCGGCAAGCATGCTGGCAAAACAGCTTTTTATCATGTGCATTGGTATGTCTACCCGCTATTGTCTTGGATGAATCTTATATCAGGCTTAGCCTGCATGACACCCGAATCTTTCGATGTCGCTTATATGACAGAACTCGATCCCCTTTGGGATGATGATGAATTAACCATGTGGATCAACCCAGAAGCAGCCCTATTTGCTAGTGTTCCGGCACAGGTTGCTTGTGCTGCTGATTGTACAGCTGCCAGCATAGGTAAGCCTATTAATAGCTTATTTTGGTGTGCAGGTTGCCAAGGAGGTGTTTACCCCTTAACAGGAACGCTTACACATCATAATGGAGGGGCAGATGCGAGCACTGTTATTGTTGAAAAGATGATTTTTAAGATGCATCGGGAATTGCTTTTATTTGGCACCACAGGAGTGAAAGGCATGTGTGGCTTATACCCAATGCCTTGGTGGAAAAAAGACCAATATAAACTACAAATGACTTACCCAAAGGTCAATAAAGAATCTAAATTAGCCTGCAATCCCATTGGCAGAACAACTTTCATTTGGGGTGCAAATAAAGAATACCCTATCAAAGGCGAAGATTTTGGTTATTTAGTATGGCGTAGGAGAGATTGTTGTGCGCTTTAAAATAATATTAGTATTACTGTCTTTTATTTTAAACCATCTTGCCTATGCCCAAGAAGATATCCAATATTTGGGTGAAATTGCCGGTAAGTTTCAGGCTTGCTCTGAAAGCATCAGTCAAGAAGCTAAAACCCCTGAGGTTCTCATTTTTGTCTCATTAAGCATGCCAGAACAGAGTTTAAAACTATGGTCTCAGCAAGCGGAAAAAATAAACGGCATCTTATTGCTGAGAGGGTTAATCGATAATTCTATTCAAGCAACCACTCAAAAAACGGTTAAATTATTTTCTGATTCTCAAAAGGGTGGTTTTAATATAGACCCAGAAAAATTTACGCAATATCACATAAAATCTGTCCCCGCAGTTGTTTTGGCTAAAGGGGAGGATTATGACGTTGTTTATGGAGATACTTCGCTAGAATCTGCTTTAGAGTACATAGCTCATCATGGTTCTGATTTAATTAAAAAACAGGCTGCTAATTACTTAAAGGTGGTTAGAGCAAGATCATGAAATTTTATCTAAATGTCATTACAGCTATTTTAATTATATTTACCTCTTTAGCGTGCGGGCAGGCTAATATTAGTGCAGAAGCCAAACAATATGGAGCTCAGCTATTAGACTCATATAAAAACCAACCAAGTCAAAATTACGATTTTTTAAAATCGCTGCCCAATCAAGATAATACAGTTAGACAATCACAAAAGGCATTTAAAAGTAATGACACATTAGAAAATCAATTGTCACAAATTAAAACCCCTGATAATGAATCAGTAGTTTATGCAAAAAAAAGTAAAAAACCAGCAGTAAATAGTTCAGATTTTTCTGAGCTATTATCGCCTAGAAC
>CAZTYT010000302.1:0-2829 GCA_964618245.1 uncultured Legionella sp.
CTGATGGCTTCAAAAATGGATTATTACAAGGCGCACCAAGAGGTGAGTATTCCACTTCATCCGCCAGTAAATAGGTATTTTCCTTTTTTTGAACTATTTCATAGCCGTTTCCAACTTTTTTATAATGTGTTACACTAAGTTCTTTTCCTCTCAACCATTCATTGTCTGTTGGCGGATGATTAGGAAATTCATAATATTTTCCGGTATCATAAACCATAGTGTAAGCATAATCCGTTTTACCTATAGTACTGGTGCCATCTCCCAAATACTCCGTGACATATTTGTAACCTACAACATTATTTTGGTAGGTATTAAACATACTTGCAATAGAAACATCTTGATTATATAATATAGCTTGTTGCCCATTCATGTCAAAGTAGGATACTGAAGCAAGACTTGTTAAACCCAAAACACGACCGCTTGTATTTGAAGTATTTGGCTTAACATATTCATACGTTTTAACCAAGTCTATAGTATCATCTTGTTTTTTATATTCTATTTTTTTTATTCTGTTTCCTGCTGCATGAACTACTTTAGTTCCTGTAAGATCGTCATTTAAACAAGTTAATTCTGATGCAACAAATGATGTAACTTCATCTTTCCATGAAATATAAATACTAAAAAATTCTTCATTAATATTAAATGGATTATGCGTCTGAGTTCCGTTATAACTTACTTTTAATCGATAAGTTCCAGGTAATAATGCTAAATTCCTTGTTCCTGGGTATAATGGTGTATGATATGCAAAATGGCTATAATCAGGATTCCATTTTTCTATAATAAAATTAAACAAACAACTGGCATTAGGACTTACATTCTCTGGACATCCTATAGAATTACAATTACAAGCATCTATTGCTATACCAGAAGCATTATAGGTTATTGGACCTGTTTGATATTCTGAAATTGTAAAAACATTAGTATAGACTCCGTTATTGTTATAATAGTATAAACCTGTCTCAGGATCAATATTTTCTGGTATAAAAGGCGCACTCAAATTAGACAAAATTATTGATTTTGGAGTTGAGGGATTAGGATTATCAAACCATACTGTATCTGGAAAAACATTAACCGCTGTATTTGGCTCATAATAAAAATTAGTTCGTCCTCCTTCTGGTTTAATGACTGTCTTTAGCATTCCTGCCTGAACCTTTTCTACATCCACTGTCCGATCATCCAATCCACGTTCCAAAAATGGACCGTTGTTTTTACCATTATAGTAGCCCCAAACATCCACTGAATTAGAATGACGACTAGGTAGAACTGTATCATCATATTCAAAACGATAAGCTGGTAAGGTATCTCCAACTTTATCGGCAATCTGTACCGATTTTAAAAACAATCGCTTTCGTGCCGCTAAATTGTCCGCAGTAGATGTTGTAAAATACCAATTCATATTTTGTTCGTCACTACTTGTAGTATATTGATAATCAAAAATGGCTTGTTTTACTATGTCTCCCGTCTTGTCTTTTAATATAATTTTTTTTAAATAAGAAGCTCCAGGCATGTCTTCTCGGTTGGTCTCTGAATATTCAAACTCTACTTTTCCTTTATCAAAAATGATACTCTCTATTTTTTGTTGGTCACTTTTAATATAACTAACATGACTTTCATTATTAGGAGCAAATTTACTATCACTTGACCTCTTGTAATAATAAGTTATCTCATTATCATAGTTAAAATGTATTGCACTTCTATTTACTGTTTCTATCGTTGTTAAATGAAAGGTATTAGCACCTACAGGAGCAATAAATTGATTTCCTTGATCATAAGTGCCATTCCCTTTTACAGTACGGGTATTCATAGTCTGGTCAATATCAACTTTATTATTTTCGCCAAAAAAATATTTGTTTCCACTACCATCAATCATATGACCAGATAAAAATTTAATGTTACTATAATTTTGTACAATTCCATTAGTGATCTTTCCACTCATTCCATTTACCGAAAAACTATATTGATCAGGATACAAATCACAAAACTCCAAAGTTGCTGCTCCCAAATTCGTAGAAGTGTTCATCCTATAGTTTGAATCTACAAAAATTTGGGGATAATTATAACATGGACTCATTACTTGGTCGTCCTTGTCTCTAACTTGTTTAGAAATCATTCCACCTGCGTTCAAGGTCCAACCTAATCCAACTCGCGAAGCTATTTCTGCTACTTGAATACCTCTCGCATGATAACTAATACTTATAGGAACTGTAACACCTCCTGATTCTATCTCAAATAACGGAATATCAATATTCGGTAATCCCGTATACAACGATACAGGAATTTCCGTAAACTTAAAAGCATTCGCTGCCTCTGGCGATGGCGGTATAATCTTCGGCATCTCTTGCCCAAAACAATTTATTGTAAAAACAAACCCAATTAATAAAACTATATATTTTCTCATATACCTATTATCTTTTATCTATATTCTATTTTCTCCTCTTAATAATCTTCACCCCATCATTGCCTTTATCCGTCTTGATATTGACTATGTAAATCCCTTCGGGTAAACCTTGTAAATCTATCGGTACCGTACGTTCAGTAATCTTGAACTGCTGTAATACATGTCCTGCCAAGTCCACCAATGTCGCAGTTCCTTTTTCAAATTCATAACCTACTATGATGTTGGTATAATCTACCGCTGGGTTTGGTATCGCTTCAATCTTTTCTCTTGCTTCTTGCTTCTTATTTTTGTCTTTGAGCTTCACCACCCAAAAATCATTACCGCCTTTACTTGTGTTTCTGTCATTCGATATTTTACCACTACTCGTTCCTGCCATCAAATAACCTCCATCTCTGGTTTCAACCACTTTCTTCAGAATATCTTCACCATCA
>CAZTYT010000303.1:0-2780 GCA_964618245.1 uncultured Legionella sp.
GTAGTTCGGGCTTAATTTGTCTTTATATGGTAGGAGTTTAGAGTAAAGGAAAAGTCCTACAATCAAAATGTTTATTAGTATGTAAAAAATGTAGTGCATATTAAATAACCATATGAACTTCTATTGGTGGAGGTGGTAATATTATTTCGTCTGTTGTGCCAACACTCACATTACCTATTCCTATTGATGCCGAAACCCATTTAAAAAATGACATAAGCGTTGAACTGTCGGCTGTGTCAAGGTGAACAACATTGTCTGTTAGCTCTTTCAAAAAACTATCTTGTGCTTCTGCACCAGCTGCACATGCAACAATAACAGCAAAGTTTTTGGATTTGATTTTTGGAACTGCTTCTCTAAAAAGTGCTAAGTCAGACGGCTTGCCATCTGTCATTAAAAACAGAAGTGGTCGCCAGTCGCCTTTTTGTTCGTTGGTGCTTTTAATTATTTCAGTGTCCATCTTTTCGCAAAGCATCAGCAAGGCAGTTCCCATGTTTGTAGGGCCTGATTCGGGTGTAATTATTTCAGGGAGTTGCAAAGTTTCCAACTCCGTTAAAGGCATAAGTTGCTTTACTTCTCTGTCAAAGGTGATAATACTTATTGAAACAGATTCAAGTGCAAAAGGATCTTGGCGTAGTCTTGAAATTAAAACCTGCAGCCCGTTTTTGACTGCTTCAATTCTTTCGCCACGCATTGACCCAGAAGTATCCAACAAAAAGTATACTGGTAATCTTCTCATAGTTATTTTAAAACGTAATTCAAGATTTGAAGTGAAATTTTATGAATTCTCCTTGATTAAAACGCGGTTTGGTACTTGCTATTCCAAGCGCTCGTTTCAACAGAAATGAAAATCCCACTCCCAATTTATAGAAGAAAGAGTTAAACTACGATATTAACTTCAGGAGGAGGTGGTGGCAATTCATTCAATCCACCTACTTCTTTCCCCCCGCTTTCAACTTTTTGACTTCCGGTACTAATTGAGGCAGATACCCACTTAAAGAAAGCTTTAATAGTTGACGAATCGGCAGTATCAAGAGCTACAACAACCTCGGTAATTTGTTTGAGAACATTTGTGTCTGCACCTGAACCAGCTGCGCAAGCAACAGTAATTCCAACTTTTCTCTTTTGAAATTCCGCAAGTCCACTTTGCCATTGGTCCGTTGCCCCCCCGTCTGTCATAATAAACACAAGGGGTTTCCAATCTCCTTTTACATCAGGAGTTGATTTGGTAACTTCTCTATCAATACACGCTGCTAAAAGTTTTAAACCTGCACCTAATGAAGTCCCTCCGTTTGCAGAAATTGAAGGTGGCTGAAATGAGGCCAGGTCTGTAAGCGGTACAATTTGTTGTGCGTTGCTATCAAAAGTAATAACACTTATGCAGGCTGTCTCAAGTGCATAAGGATCTTGACGCAAAGTTGAAACTAAAACCTGCACACCATTTTTAACAGCCTCAATGGGCTCGCCCGACATAGAGCCAGATGTATCTAACAACAGGTATACCGGTAATCTTCTCATAGTATTTGTTTAATGTTATAAATAGTTTTGTAAGATCGTGAAAAACTGGTCGGTATCATGTGCTTCGCCAATTGCTCTAAATTTCCATCCGCCGTCTTTACGATAAACTTCTGCAAAAGTTAAAGAGCACTTTCCTTCATATGTTGCATCGCCCGACAAACTAAACTTAGCAATCTCTTTCCCTTTAGCATCAACAGCGCGTATAAAGGCATTTTCAACCATGCTGAAATGCTGTTTCTTAACATGTCCCTGATAAATAGATACTATGAACAGTATTCTCTGATACTTTAGGTCAAGCAAATCAAGCTTTACAATAATTTGTTCATCATCGCCATCACCGGCTCCAGTTCTATTATCGCCAGTCAACCAAATATGACCAGACTTATGCTGTAAAGCATTATAGAACACCACATCACCTCCAACCAATTTTTCGTTGCCTCTATCAGCAACTTTCCCATTAACATCCAATAAGAATGCAATAGCATCTAAATCGTATTCATCTTCTTTTCCGCCACCAAAAAGTTTCCCCAAAAAACCTGTTTCTTTTTGACGAACATCCCATCCTAAGCCGATTGTAACAGATGACAAATCGAATGATTCTCCTTTATCGCTTTTGCGGAGGTCTATAGTTTGACCTTTTACTAAGTTTATCGCCATATTTATTTAGGGGGTTAGTTATTTGATTATTTGTCCTTTGAAGTATTTAGAGAGAAAGAAAGCAAGGTCTTCTTTGTAGCCTATTCCTGATGCTTCAAACTTCCATTTATTATCCTTCTTATATAGTCTACCAAATTCAACAGATGTTTCAATTGAAAAGTCTTCACCTAATTCATACTTTGCTATTTCTTGTCCGTTACTATCATCAACAATTCTGATATAAGAGTTTCTTACCTGGCCGTAATTCTGCTTTCTTGCAATAGCATCATGTATTGTTACGACAAAGAGTATTTCCTGGATACGTGTATCAACCTTTGATAGGTCAACTTGAATGGTCTCATCATCACCTTCTGCACTATTACCACCCGTTGGATCGTCTCCAGTATGATGTAATGCCTTATCCGGAGAGTCAAGATTGTTATAGTAGACAAAGAAAGGTTCACCAGGGATTTGCCGTAACCCATCGAGCATAAATGCCGATGCGTCTAAATCAAAATCAAAGCCAGTGCCTTCATTAGGATTCCATCCAAGACCTATACTTAGTTTGCTTAAACCAATATCAATCTTCTGCCCTTTCTGTAAATTGATTGCCATAGTATAATTTGTAG
>CAZTYT010000304.1:0-2778 GCA_964618245.1 uncultured Legionella sp.
TTACCTTCCTCAATAGTTACAAAATCATTGTTGGGTAAAGTATTTCGGGCATGGATTGCCACTTGATGATACTCGCCGGATAAGTTCTCCATCATCGCATCAAATTCGCTGGGAAGCTTTAGCTTTTGATATTGTTGTTCCCGCTCTTGCTCCCAGGGAAGCGCTCCATAAACCGTATCCCAAAAATAGCGGTTATTGCGACTGTTAGAAAGATAGATGTCTCCTGCACTGATTTCTTTCTTAAGCGCATAGTAAAAACCCATTTCCCAATAATGAGTCCTGATTTGTCCCTGCTCATCATAGATAACGTCATGCCACATTTTAGGCAAAAAGTCTGTTGGTACATCTTCTGGCAGTTTCTTAATCTCACCGGCATGGAGGCTTCGAAGAAGCTCTATGGATTTGAGTAATGAAGCAAGGCCCGTACTGGCACTTAATTTTAGCGTTAGGAATCGTTTTGAAAATTGCCTGATGTAGGAAAAACGATTCACGATATGATCCGTAACGCCTGAGGACTCCAGCTTATCAATAGCCTCGCAGGCACTAGCCGTTTCAAGCATGGTGGCTTCATTAAACTGAGTTACAAATTGCACCAGGGTAAGCTCTTTAACCGCGGCTTGAGAAAAGGCTGACTTGATAAAATCGCTAGCTGGTTTAAATTTCCCTTTATTTTTTCTTGATACTTTCTCACGTTCTGCTGATACTTCATTTTTAGCGCGACGATTGATATCCAGTAGTATGCGCTTGAATAAAGAAACTAAATAATCAAGAATCGTTTTGGCAGTTTCATGCAAAAAACAAATGATAATGGCTTCCCGTTTTACTTTCGAAGCCATATCACGTAACTGGAACGCATCATAGTAACGACCTTTTTGAGCAAGCTCTTTAATAACATCAGGATGTATTGCTGTCAGGTTGCAGTCCAAAATACCCAGCTGTTCAATTTCCTCAAAATAATCAAGATATTGATTCATCATGTCACTATTGGCATTTTGTGGTGATGTTCTTAGATCGACTAATTGTGCGTATGCTTCTTTACGCTCAGGCGTAATTAAATACTCAAGTTTGTCTCGCAGAGATGGCGCCAAAGCTTCTGCAATACTGCCATAAAAACCTTCTATTGCCTGATTGACCTTCTGATTCACCACCCGACCTAGGGTAATAGGGGATGGTAAAACGATACGACAACTTTTTAAGTGATTTGTAGCAAGCTCAATGAGTCTTTTTTTATCCAGTGTTTCTTTTCGTAATTGAGAAACCAGCCATTGCTCTAATTTAAGTGATTCTGTTTCGTTAAATTCACCATACCCTAGATAATCACGAATTTTTTCTCGCTGAATGTAACTATGAGGCGTATTTGCAAAAACTGGCATGGCTGAAAAAGATTGACCCAGTTGTTTAGCAAGATAGCTCATCGCCGTAAAAGGTAAGGCATCGTCCTTACCAATAAACCGTCCATAAGCCCTGAGATGACAAAGAAGTGCTGCAAATTTAATACCTTGATTCGAATTATTGTTAATAAATCGAATATCTTCTTCGGTTAATGTCCAATCAATAGCAAGTTGATCTTCCGTAATTTCTATTTCAGTATGCATCGATGCTTACTCCTGAACGTTCCATGTGCTCTGCCAGTTTCTCTTTTGACGCTTTGGTATAAATCGCTGTAGTATCAACCGATTCATGCCCCATGAGCATTGCTAACTCAACAAGACAGCCAGGATTTGCCTGTAAAAATTGAGTAGCGAAGGTGTGGCGCAATGTGTGTGCCGTAACATTAATTCGTACAATATTAGCTCTTTTGGCCAGACTACTAATCAGCGCTTGCAATGCTCTTATTGTCCCTGGTTCACCACGTTTGGTAGTAAATAATGCGTCACCTGGCTCAAGAGATTTGCGAGTCTCCAAATAATTGGTTAGTGCGCGTCTGGCAATCGAGTTCAATGGAACCTCTCTATGTTTTCTACCTTTTCCATCAACCACACTAACAAATCCTGATCGCTCTCTAATCATTACATCTTTCATCAATAAATGATTTAATTCTCCAACCCTTAGACCTGATTGTAAAAGCAGCTGCACTATGGCATAGTTTCTTACTGCCAGACCATGGGTAGAAAGGCCAGCAGCCCTCAGTAAAGCATGGATTTCATCTTTGTTTAATGCATTGGGTTGGGTCATCGTTGCCCGCTTCACAAAATGAAGTGTTGCTGCTGGATCACCAGGAATAAGGCTGGTTTGCATTGCCCAGGCATAGAATCGTTTTAAAACCTGGATATGGTGATTAATCGTTGAGGGTTTCCGTCTAATTATTTTGGACACATATTCACGGTAAGCACGCAGGTCGTTAGAAGTAATTTCCAAGAGGCTCACCTCTTGTTGGTAAAAATCCAGAGCCCAAGTACTAAATACGTTTAATCCCTGGAGATAGCTGGTAATTGAGGACTCAGATAAGTCCTGTTTTTCGAGCATCTTTTTGAATGCATTCAGCAAGTCACTATGATTCATATGAATGTATTATGTGAATAATTAACCCTAGAGTTAGACTACCTGTTTGTTTCGCATAATACAAGGAAAAACATCATCTTTATTCACATATACCCTATTACGTGAATAATTTTTAGAGTTTAAATGGATGTTTTTTTGGGAAAATCATGATTTTTAGTTTAAATAAAAGATCTGTGCATTCATGAAGTGAGAGCTAGACCGGCTAAAATGGTAAATTGCTGGCCGAAACCCCTAATTGATCCTCAATCAAATGAACCAAGTTTTTGTCATATTCAC
>CAZTYT010000305.1:0-2764 GCA_964618245.1 uncultured Legionella sp.
CCCCAATTGTTTCCAGTTCAACTTATTTAAGTGATGATGTCTATTCTCAAAATAAATCGTACAGAGTAATGAACCTTTGTGGGTCTTATAATTATCAAACTATCGGTTATTATGTTTCTCTTTTAGCCCAAGCCCGTGATCACAAAGCTTTTCCTTCAGTTCATGGAATTCAGGATGTATTGAATGTGGGTACAAAATTGGTTTCCCAAGAAGTACATGACGAAATTCAACGTAGTTTACATGATATTAAAACAGATACATTCGTCTTGAGTCTCTATTTTGGTCAAAATATGGCCAAATGTTATGCTACCTTAGCCAAGCAGTTGCATAATTTATTTCCTCTTCCATTAATCCGGTTCGTATTTGAATCAAAAAGAGAGTGGTGCATTAAACAGATTCTTCCTATAGCTATTACGGATGTGCCTTTTCATCACCAGGAGTTCATGATTCAAGCTGCTAAAGAATACCTTTCTAAAAAAAGAGTTTACCAAAACCGAAAGAAGCAACGATTTCACGATTTGGCGATTTTAGTAGATCCCATGGAGCCCAATGCACCTTCTAATAAAAAAGCATTAGATTCATTTATTGCTTCTGGCGAAGAAATGGGGCTGAATATTGATCTTATTGACAAAAATGAAGGTAAAAGCATAGGCGAGTACGATGCTTTATTTATTCGCGCTACTACCTCGGTAAATCATTATACTTATCGACTAGCTCGTCAAGCAACGCAAGAAAATTTGGTGGTTATTGATGATCCCCAATCTATTATTAAATGCACCAATAAAGTTTATCTGGCTGAACTTTTAAATAGTCACCAAATAATGACTCCACCCACTATTTTTTTAAATAAACATGATAAGCAATCTCCTCAAATCAATTTTCCTTGTGTTTTAAAAAAACCTGATAGTGCTTTTTCACTTGGCGTAGTAAAAATTGAGGATGAGCTTACCTTTCAAAAATCATTGAAAGAATTTTTTAAAACATCTGATCTGGTATTGGTTCAACCGTTTATTTCTACTGAGTTTGATTGGCGTATAGGCATTCTTGATAATAAACCATTGTTTGCTTGTCGCTATTTTATGGCAAAAGATCATTGGCAAATTTATGATTGGGACTCTCCAAAAGAAAACAAAGAGGGAAAGTGTGAAGCTCTTCCTATTCATGAGGTGCCAGAAGCTATTATTAAAATTGCTTTAAAATCTACTAAATTAATTGGTAATGGATTGTATGGCGTAGATATTAAAAGCAAAGGAAATACTCATTATGTCATTGAAATTAATGATAACCCTAATATTGATTATGGTGTTGAAGATAGAATTTTGGGAGAAAATTTATATCAACAAATTATGAGTCTTTTTTTACAGCGGATTCGTAGGAAACATGGATATGTCTAACTTCCCTATTTTTTCTGTAGTCGGTTTAGAAATAGAATACATGCTTGTGGATAGAGAGCATTTCAATATTCAACCGAGAAGTGATTTTATTCTTAGTGCATTGGCCGGGCAACAGACAAATGAAGTTAAATTAGGCGACATTGCTATTAGCAATGAGTTGGTTATGCATGTCCTTGAGTTTAAAAACAACGGCCCTAAACCTATTTCGACACCTATTGCAGAGCAATTTCAAAAAACTATTATTGAAATTGAGCCCTTGTTGTTGGCGCAAAATCTAACCTTAATGCCTTCGGGAGCACATCCTTGGATGAACCCTCATTTAGAAACAGTTCGCTGGCCTTATGAGAATGAGGCTATCTATAATCAATACGATACTATTTTTGATTGTAGAGGGCATGGATGGTCCAATCTACAAAGTATGCATATTAATTTGCCTTACTCTAACGATGAAGAATTTTGTCAATTGCATAATTTGATTCGGTTAATATTGCCTCTTCTGCCTGCCCTTGCAGCAAGCACCCCGATCCTGGATGGAAAACCGACTGGTTTATTGGATTCGCGTCTCTATTTTTATGAGCAAAACCAACAACGTATTCCTTCTATATGTGGAGAGGTTATTCCTGAGTTTATTACAACAGAGCAAGAGTATCAAAATAAAATTCTTAATCCTATGTACCAAGACATTAGTCCTTTTGACCCACAATGCATACTACAGCAGCCTTGGTTAAATTCTCGAGGCGCTATACCCAAATTTGATCAAAAAGCAATTGAGATTCGTATTCTAGATACACAGGAGTGTGTAACTGCTGATATTGCTATTGCTAAGGTGATTTTTGCTATTTTAAAAAATTGGTATAACTCTTCTCAATATTATTTGGAAAAGCCGCTTGAAACAAAAATATTAAAAAATCTTTTTGATCGTTCAATTAAAAGTGGGTTATCCACCACAGTGGAATATTTGGAAATATTGCGACAATGGCAAGTTCCGGATAGTTTGAAAAATTTGCGGGATGTGTGGTCTTATCTTATTGAAAAAAATAGTTTTTTATTGGATAGCAAAGAGCAAGAAGCTTTAGATCACATTGTAACTTATGGAAATTTAAGTGAACGGATACTTCGAGCAGCAGGAACAAATACTAACTTGTCTTCCTTAAAAAAGATATACGAGCAACTGACTTTCTGCTTACATTCAAACCAACAGTTCCATGTATGAAAAAATTAGTCCTTGTTATTAGTTGTGAACATGCGGTGAACACCATACCTGATTCCTATCAGTTCTTGTTTGAACCTTTTAAAAGCCTTCTGGAGTCTCATCGAGGGGTTGATTTTGGTGCTTTGGAAATAGCCTTGCATTTTCGTGACGTTTTTTC
>CAZTYT010000306.1:0-286 GCA_964618245.1 uncultured Legionella sp.
GCTAGTATGCCTTTAGACAGTAGCATCAGTAAGAAGCGCCATGCTAATGTAATTGGAGGTGCGGCACTTTGGGCTGTTTCTGGGCAGACGCAGGCACAATATAAAGGAATTGCCCAATTTTTTGCTTTTATTGCCCAACCGGATACACAACAACGTTGGCATGAGCGAACCGGTTATTTACCGATAGGGTTAAAAGGCACGTATTCGCGCATAATGCAAACAAGTCTTCATCCTACGCTGCTATTGGCGCAAGCTGATTTAAAAACAAGTTTAAAAGAAAAACCAT
>CAZTYT010000306.1:296-2720 GCA_964618245.1 uncultured Legionella sp.
ATGTACCTGGGGCCTGAAAATCAGATCCGTCATATTAATGATGAAATGATGGAAGCCATGTTTGCCGGTCTCTTAGAGCCTAAATTAGCAGTAAATCAAGCTGCAAAGCGTGTTAATCATGTACTGATGCGTTTTGCGAGAAATACCCAGTCCAGTCGATATTGATTTAATATAATACAAAATGTTTCTAATTTTATTTTTTTGATGTATTATATAACTAATACGTTAGAGACTAAAGGTAACATAATGGCCAAAAATTCAGCTAATTCTTTTAATTTAAATCAATTTAAACCCATTTCTTCAAAGAAGGGTCCTTTTAAAGAGGCGCATGGTCCTGGTGCACATAACATTCCAGGAAGATTATTTAATTTTAAAGATGTTTTTCAGAAAGCGGGTATTGGCATGCATAGCAGTATCAGTTTAGTTGCTAGTGCATTAGCTCGATATACAGCTACTAAGGTCGATGAACAAGGTATTCATTATCCGTGTACCTGCAATGGCCCTCATCATGCCTTGATTGTAGCTAATTTTTCCTATCTGGTTGCAAGTGAAATGTTAGAACATCCGGACATGCATGAAAAAATTGATGTTTCTATTAAGCGGTTAGGGGGAGAAATAGAGTATTTTTTAACCAAGGATAATTATAAAAACTATAAAAAGCTGGTTGGATTAGTGGCTTTATTACATGATTCTGGCAGACCCAGTGATGGTATTGATCAATGGGATGACAGCAATGAAATTAATGTACTTACCAACATGAAATATTTTTTGGAAACCGCGGGATTATCTCCTGCTGGTGTTGAGAAGCTTATTCAGGAAATCCATGTTGGGATAAATACTAAAGATAATTTGGAAATACAGCATAAAAATTTTCCAAATGGTTTTCTTTTTGGTTGCCCTATTGGTGCCGGAGACTCCTTGCATTCTGGACATGCATTCCATGGTGGAGAATGGGATGGGCGTAAATATAATCCTAACTATGTTCGTTTGTATAAGCAATATCCTGAATTTCAGGAAAAATTTGAGGAAATTGCCGATAACGTAAAGCAATTTTTAATACCTCCTACTGTAGAAAATGGGGGGAAGCTCGCTGCTGTTAATAATTATTTGTGCGCAGTTGAAGATAGTTTGAGTGGCGAAGGTGCCTCAATAATCAAAGCTGATTTTGATCAAATTATTCAAAGTGAGTTTATGAATGCTCAGGCAGAAAAATCACCTCTTATTGCTAAGCATTTTAATAAGGAAAGCGTTTATAACCAAATTGAAGCACCTTTAGATGTGATTCAAGATGTTTATGAAAAGCAGCAAACTCAATTTAATCTCTTGTTAAATGAAATTCTGCTTAAATCGGATAAATTGAAGCAACGTTCAGCAAACAAAGATTATCAAGGCGATTCTTGGAATGCTGGGGAAACCTGCAAAAATTTATATACTAATTTATGGGTTTCGGGGAAAAAATATTTTGAGTCTGCCAAAACTCCTGCAGATTATGAGGAATTTAAAAAAGACTGTGATCAACAATTAACAACTGCCAAAAAAACACTTCAACATCATCGTGGTTGGGGCGATATTTTGGCAAAAATTGCCGCATCAATTCTTACTATTGGTATTTTACCTGTGGGTATGGCTTTCAGAAGCAAGGCCAAAACTGGTAATTGGGGTTTTCGCATGTTTGAAACGGATAGTGCCAATAAGGTGGATGCAGTCGATTCCTATGTCCAACAAATAAAACCTAAGTAGTAGCTTAGGGTCTCTCGTGGTAGGTTAGAGCAAACCATTCCAACCTACCATTATCATTTTTCTAAGCTTGAAAAGGTTGTTGTAAATGCTTTAAATCTGGCTTTTGATTTAGTCGATATTGATAAACCACGTAAAAAGCCATTACATTTTTCAAGTAATTACGTGTTTCTTGCCAGGGCAGTGTCTCAATCCAGATATCAATATCTTTAGGCGGATGGGTTTTTAACCAATAAACTACTTGTTTAGGGCCTGCATTATAAGCTGCGGCGATTAAAATAGGGTTATTGCTAAAACGTTTTGATAATTGCCTTAAATAAGCGACACCAATATTGATATTTTTTTCTGAAATAAATAATTGGTTTTTATTATTGTAAGGAATCTTATCGGCCTTGGATACTACTCCTGCAGTATAGGGCATTACTTGCATCAAACCCCGTGCTCCTGCTGCAGAGGTGGCATCCTCTCTAAAGCCACTTTCCTGACGAATAATGGCATACACGAATTCAGCAGGAATAGCATACCTTTGAGAGTATTGTTTTACTGAGCTATTGTAGGCCAATGGGAAGCGTAGTGATAGTTGATTGGTCAAGATATCATTGTTGCTTAAAAAAACGGACTTTCCGTGCCAACCTAATGAGTTGTCAATCCAGTAAACCAGTGCACTTGACTCATTTTTAGGTAATT
>CAZTYT010000307.1:0-2681 GCA_964618245.1 uncultured Legionella sp.
TAATCCAAATTAGCAAAGGAGCTTGTGAAAATGACGGGTTTAATAAACTAGTTTTAAGTGCGGGATTATCATGGCAAGAAATTAACATAATTCGAGCTTATGCCAGATACATGCAACAAATAGGCTTTCGCCTGAGTCAGCAATACATAGAAAAAACTCTTGATAACCATTCAGCCATTACAAAAAAATTAATTCAACTGTTTTATTTACGGTTTGGGCTTGAGCAAAGTTTTGATACACAAAAAGAAATGGCTGAGCTTGATCTTGAAATTAAAAACAGTATTGATGCGATCAGTAGTCTTGATGAAGATTATATCTTGCGCTATTTCTGGTCATTAATAAAAGCCACACTTCGTACCAATTACTTCCAAATAACGCATGGCGCATTAAAGCAATATTTAGCGTTTAAACTACATTCCAATCAGATTCCTGATTTGCCGCCAGGGCAACCAATGTATGAAATTTTTGTTTATTCAACTCGTTTTGAAGCTATCCATTTGCGTAGCTCCAAAGTCTCTCGTGGTGGTATTCGCTGGTCTGAAAGACCAGAGGATTTTCGTTCAGAAATTCTTGGTTTGATGAAAACCCAAAAGGTAAAAAATTCTGTCATTGTGCCTTCTGGCGCCAAAGGTGGTTTTATTTTAAAAAAATTAAATAAAATTTTTGATCGCGAGCAAATAAAAAAAGAATTAGTGGCCTGTTATCAATTATTCATTAAGGGGTTACTTGACCTAACAGATAATCTGCAAGATGACAAAATTGTTACTCCAGAAA
Organism: uncultured Legionella sp.; assembly: GCA_964618245.1. Classification (GTDB taxonomy): domain Bacteria; phylum Pseudomonadota; class Gammaproteobacteria; order Legionellales; family Legionellaceae; genus Legionella. The sequence goes on from CAZTYT010000307.1 coordinate 775, forward strand.
ACACGGTTTGTTATGATGACGCGGATCCTTATCTTGTAGTTGCTGCAGATAAAGGAACAGCAACCTTTTCTGATGTGGCGAATAGTATTTCTAAAGAATACAACTTCTGGCTTGGCGATGCCTTCGCGTCGGGTGGATCAACGGGGTATGATCATAAAAAAATGGGTATTACAGCCCGTGGAACATGGGAGTCAATCAAGCGACATTTTCGTGAACTGAATAGAAATGTTGATCAACAACATTTTACTGTAGTCGGTATTGGTGATATGAGCGGGGATGTATTTGGGAATGGACTTCTTTACACAAAGAATATTCTTTTGATTGCTGCTTTTGATCATCGGCATATTTTTCTTGATCCTAATCCTGATGCCAGTAAATCTTTTGATGAGCGTCTTCGTCTATTTAATCTGCCAACTTCATCATGGGAGGATTACAATCCAGAGCTAATTTCCAAAGGTGGGGGCATTTATCATCGCTCTAGCAAGTCAATCACACTTACCCCTGAGGTAAAACGAGCGCTTGATATTACAAAAAACACATTAACACCTAATGAGCTAATTCGAGAAATATTAAGGGCTCCAGTTGATTTATTATTTAATGGCGGTATTGGTACGTATGTCAAAGCATCAACTGAATCACAGGTAGATGTTGGTGATAAAACAAATGAGTTTTGCCGCGTTAATGGTAATGAGTTACGTTGCAAAATAGTGGGTGAAGGAGGAAATCTTGGCCTTACCCAACGGGGAAGAGTGGAGTTTGCTCTCAAAGGAGGGTTGATTAATACCGATTCAATTGATAATTCTGCTGGTGTTAATTGTTCGGATCATGAGGTCAATATTAAAATTTTGCTCAGTGAGGAAATAAATCTGGGCAATCTATCTGAGAAAAAACGTAATCAACTGCTTATAGAAATGACAGAGGATGTTGCGCAATTGGTCTTGAAAGACAATTATAACCAAGCATTAGTGTTAAGCTTCTCTGCCCTCAACACGGTATTGTATAGCGGTTTGTATCAAAACTATCTCAAAGAGCTAGAAAAATTGGTGAACCTGGATCGGGAAGTTGAGTTTCTTCCTGATGATAAAGTGCTTTTAGATCGTAAAGCATCTGGTCAAGGGCTAACGCGCCCCGAATTATCAATTATTATGGCCTATACAAAAATTTACATTACTTCTGAATTGTTAAAATCAGATTTACCAGATGATCCTTATTTCGTAACGATACTTCGTATGGGCTTTCCCTCTTTGCTCACAAAACTGTATGCCCTATCAATGCAAAAACACCGTTTGCACCGAGAAATCATCGCTACCCAATTAAGTAACCAGATTGTAAATAGCGTTGGTCTGACTTTTATGTATCGTTTGCAAATCGAAACAGGTCATTCAATAGCTGACATTGCTCGTGCGTATACTCTTGCCGCAAAATCATTTCAAATTGATAGTTTATATCAATTGATAGATTCGCTGGATTATAAAGTATCAGTACAAATGCAATATGAATTGTTGCATTATGTTCGACAATTAATGAATTTAGCTACTCGATGGTTTTTACATCATGGGCGATTAGGTGGTGATATTATTAATAATATTGCTCATTATGGTCAATCAATTACTCAACTTGAAAAGTTAATTCCTGATTTAATGGCTGGTGTTACCAGAGAGTATCTTGATAAAATTGTGTTGCAATTTTCCAGTCTTGGTTTACCAGAAAAGGTTGCAAAAAAAATTGCTACTACGCGTGCTATGTATACTGTATTGAATGTAGTGGAGGTGGCAACACAGAATAAATTTGACTTAATAAAAACAGCCAAAGTATATTTTACTGTAGGTAGTAAATTTAGTCTGGTCTGGTTTCGCGATCAAGTTGCTAATGATTCTCGTGAAGGGTATTGGAATAGCCTGGCTCGT
>CAZTYT010000308.1:0-2674 GCA_964618245.1 uncultured Legionella sp.
AGGGTAAATAAAAAACGAAAATTCATATGCCGTCCCTAGCAAATAGATAATAAAGTACAGGGATTTTATGCTAATGTATAGCTAGCACTAGCCTTAAAATTATGGCTTGGGTCATAGATACTTATCAATAGCATCAAGCGCTGCTTGGGCACATTGCCCATCTAATTCGGGATTAGCACCACTAATTCCTATAGAGCCAAGATGTTGGCCTGCTTTACTTATAATAGGCAACCCTCCTTCTAATAACACCACTCCCGGAACAGAGGAATAAGGGCTATTTAAGTAATTATTATTTCTTTCTGCTAGTGCTTTAGTGGAAATGGGGATACTCGCAGAAGTCATTGCTTTTAGCTGAGCCATGCGAACACTGACAAAATTATTGCCATCCATTCGTTTAAAAACTTTTAAATTTCCATGGCAATCCATAATGGCAATTGCAATTTTTAATTCATGTTGTTGAGCGAATTTTTTTGCAGTTTCTGCCATTTTTTCCGCAAGTTCAAGGGAAAGAGCTTGTTCATTGATTAACATGATAATCTCCTAAAAAGAGCAAAGCGCTATAGGTAACATGCTATGCGCATGGGGTCAAATCGGAGCTGAGCGGAAAGATTGTACTAACCCTTTTACCAATAATAACTGCGCCAAATAATAAAAAAGCATAATAAAAATACCAAGAAGGACAGGCATACTTAATACAAAGAGATCCAGAGATAAAATAAAATCAGAAAGTAAAAATAAGATGGCGCCAGGAATAATGGTAAGTGCATTTTGTTTGACCTGAAAAGCACAAAATACCATGAGTGTAATTAGGCACAAATAAACACTTACCGGTTTTTGCATAACGCCGAAGAATGGCCATAAGTAAATAAAGGCGCCGATGACAAACAAGAGGACTGGTAAAAAATAAATGACCCTTTGCCTTTGTAATTTCCAGTCCTTTAAAAATAAACCAATATAGCTTAAATGTGCTCCCATAAAGGCTAAGATGCCTGCCTCCAAGCCTCCTTTCATTGGCAAAGTTAATACCACATCCCCTAGTAAAGAAAATCCTAATGCAGTGAGTAATAAACGAGATTTAGAAATTTGGGCTTGCCAAACAAAGAGCATCAATAAAAAAATGGGTATTGGTTTGAGAAAGGTCGTTAATGGGTAGTGAATAAAAGGCAATAACAGTAAATAAAGTGCCATGAACATTAGCGTAAGGTTAATGGTCAAAGAAAATCGTTTTTGTTTCATAAATTGTTTATCTCACTTAAGGTTTTTCATTCAAAGCTTTTTCTATGCGTTTGGTAAGTCTGCCTGCATTAGGCGAAGTAGGTGAATAAAAATAGTCGATAAGTTCTCCTTTGCGGTTAATCAAATATTTATGAAAATTCCACATGGGAGCAGTGCCAAAGCCTAATTTTTTTCGGGCCCAGAGATAAAAAGGATGGGCATTTTTTCCTGAGACAATTTCTTTAGCGGCCATAGGAAAACTAACCCCATAATTTATCTGACAAAAACTGGCAATTTCTTGTTCCGTTCCTGGCTCCTGATGGCCAAAATCATTGGCTGGCACCCCAATGATCACTAAACCTTGCTCCTTATATTGTTCATAAAGTTTTTCCAACCCTGCATATTGGGGCGTAAAACCACACTGGGAGGCCGTATTGACAATTAATATGACTTTTCCTCGAAACTCACTTAATGGAAGAGGATGCTCACCTCTTAAAGTACGAAAAGAATAATCATAAGCATTATCCTGATGCGAGTTACTTGATTCAGCTGATGCAGTGGAGCTCATAAGTATATATCCCAATAAAATTAAAAGGCGCATGAAGATTCCTGATAAAGAACGCCAGGTGATCAACTATATAATCTTTTAAGAAAAACAGTAAATGGTGATTAAGAGAAGTTACTGGCGAATATAGCATCATCATCTACACTAAAAATAGATAAGCTACTCAAAGCCAGGTAAATAATAAAAATGATAACCAATAACCAGCTTGAAACTGCGAAAAAAGAGTTTTCTTCTATTTCTCCCTCTGCTCCTTTAATTGAAAGAGCCAACCCTACTGGCAGATATTTCTTTTTTGCTGTTGATCATGAAAAAACAGGGGCTCAGCTTTATCCGGAGAAATTATCTGTAACTCAAGTGGCTCAGGGAGGTTATAGTGGGGATTGTTATTTTTTATCAGTAATCAATGCCATCATTGCTTTGCCTTCCGGCGAGCAATATATTCGTGAGGCAATGATAGAACAAAACGAGAAGATCTATGTGCGTTATTTCAAAGACGATAATCCGCAATGGCAAGTCATTGAAAAATCACTCCCTACCACCAATGGTATTTTAAGCGAAGGGGAGTGTTGGGTGCGTTTTTTGGAGAAAGCTTATGTGGCTTTTCGAGGAGGAAACTACAATAAAACTTTGGCAAGCGGAGATAGCCGAATGGCCTTAAAGGCTTTTCTTGGTGGGAACACGGAGTCTATCCCTCTTTCTCAACAATCACGATTTACTCCATTTGAATTGTATAAAAAAATTATTTTTGGTTGTAATGGTCAAGATATCTATTCATTCATTTTCCTTCTACGGCCACATGATAAGTCAGCAACTACTCAAAAATTAGTGCAATATATTTTTGCCAATAACAATGAATTACTGGAAACATGGTGGCAATGGGTTAAACAACATCAA
>CAZTYT010000309.1:0-2649 GCA_964618245.1 uncultured Legionella sp.
GGGCATATACGCCGATGCTGCTGTTGTTATTATACCTGCTCCTTCAAAAGGTGTTGTACAAACTATTACACTCGGAGTAAATTCGGCTATATACACAAAACCCCTGCCATTGATGGCAGAGGTGAAGGCTTATCCTTTTAAAGTAGCTCTTTTTGCTGGGCTGGCGATTGGTAAAAAATGGAAATGATGCGTAGGATTTTAGCTTTTTTATTCTTTGTAAGTGGGTACTGTGTTTACGGACAAACACTTGAGAACAAGCATCATCGTGTACTCATATTACTGGATGCTTCCCTGAGCATGAATGAACCAACTGGTGGATATGCCACAAAATATGCTGCTGCCAGCGATTTTATCATTCGCCTGATGGACAGTATATACCATCGAAATGATGAAGTGGAGTTTGGGTTACGGGTGTATGGGCATCAATACCCAGCAAATGCAAGGCAGTGTTTTGACACCAAACTGGAGGTGCAATTCAGCAGGGATAATATTGAACAGATGAAAATGCGACTGGCTGATGTAAAACCAAGAGGGATAAGTAATACTTACTCTGCGCTGAAAGAAGCAGTGGAGTATGACATCAGTTCTGTCAACAACTATGTTTATCACATACTTATCATTACAGATGGTGGAGATGCATGTAATGACAAAGACATTTATACCCTCAATGATTTATTAAAATATAAGCAGGTACCCTACCCTTGCACTGCTTTACTCGACGACAAGAAACCATTTAACTGTTATACAGAAAACACAAAACTGCTAACTAAAGAAAATAACAACATGTTATTAGGGTGTCTTGCGATACCTGAGCACTATAAGAAACGAGTGACCACCAAAGTAGCCACTGTTACTGAAGCCAAACCAATTCAGAAAACAACTATCGCTACAAAACCTAAACAATCAGTTGACAAACAATTCATTTTAACAACCGCACCCACAGATAGCCTTAAACCCATACCTCTAGCTTCTGCAGAAAACCGTGGAGAAGATAGGAGTGAGAACAAAACCCCCGAAGAGCAAGAGAAAGATGATAAGGCAAGGGAGTTGGCAAAAGCATTGATTCCAGATTTTTATAAAGCATTATATTCGAGTAGCTGTAAAGGTTGCAGTGACCCTAATGCAAGTGATAATGATGGGGATGGGAACAAGCCTTTCGGTGTAACAACCAGTACAGAAAAAACTACCAGCCAAAATGAACATCCTCTACCCCTTGGTGGAACATTAACGACAAGAACCTATACATCTGTCGGAAGTGGTAAAGAAGGTTCTTTAGGGACATTTGGCTACACTTTCGAAGATAAAACACTTAAGTCCATTAGCTTCAATAAATCCGGACTAACGGGTTCAACATCGATAAGTGTCGAAACAGGTAAGTCTAATGGAGCAAGTTATTCTAATACCTTTAACTTTTCTAATCAAACTTTTTCAATTGGCATTAATATGCAAGGTAATATTACATTTGGACACGGTGTAACCACTAAAAATATAACTACAGCAACAGAATATACTATTGATGTTGGCAAAGGAGTAAAATCAGCGATAATGTTAATTCCAGTTTTCCGATATGCTAAATCTGTAGGAGCTACAGGAGCTGCACTTAGACTTGCCAGATAATTAAATAGATCTTTATGAAAAGGAAAACAATAAAATATCTTGTTGCTTTTTTAGGAATAATAGTTGTTTATTATTTGTATAGAACATTTAAAGAATTATCCGACATGGGCAATACAGTTATTACATCTAATGATAGTATTCCTGAAATGTATCGGAATATTTTAAACGATAAGCTTGTTAAGGATATAAGAGATGTGAATACCCGAATACATAAGTATGGGAATCCCATGACGGTATTCAGTTATCATGATAATATTATTATAATGACAAAATTAGGTCCAACAGATTCAGTATTGTCTAAAATAGTTAATGTAAACAAAAGTGGTAGTGTTAATTACCTTTTTGAGAGTTTTTTCGCTTTGTATGAGGATAAATTTAAGATTTTATATAAAGAGTATGTAAAGTATGATAAGATAAATCGTGTTGATATTGAAATCGGAGATGGCAGGATAAAACCTATATATCGTTCAGATTCAATAGTTATTTTAAGGTTTGATGCAAATGAGCTGATGCTGAGAAATAATGAATCGAAGGATGGCGATATATACTATGTATCAACTGATAGTCGTATTAGGCAAAATACATTACTTGGGATATTATGTATTAAGAAGGAAGTGTACGTTATATTTTTACATCCACAATTTCTTGAATCGAAAAATATGGATAGTACATTCTCAGACCTTATTGCTAATCCACGATTACAACAGTTGCAATAGTTTCTTATTAAGAACTAAAACGATATCATCAACGTAGAAATGCCTCTCTGATCATATTTTTGATTATAGATAATTGTATTGCTTTATTATTATAAACCAGCTTATAGTTACCTTCTGATAAAGCTATACGCTGGTTTATATTTTTATCTGTAAGTTCTAGTGTTTTGTAAAGTTTGTATTCACCATTTAGTTCCTCGTATAATTCAATAGTTTGCTTTCCAGTTAGCCCTATTATTTTCAAGTAGCCGATTCCTTTTTTTATTTCTGCAGTAGCTAGAGGTATGGGTTTAAGGCTATCTGTGGGTGCGGTTGTTAA
>CAZTYT010000310.1:0-1996 GCA_964618245.1 uncultured Legionella sp.
AGCAAAAAAAGCCCTTCTTATTTTAGAACAGGGAGTCCCTCCCGGCAATATCCCCGTCACACCAGTAAAACAATTTAACCTCCTCATCAACCCTGAAGCAGCTGCACGGCAGGGAATTGATCCAACCCTAATACCCAACAAGTAAGGAATGTCCTGCCTATCCTGTTTTAAATGTATTTTGAACAGGATAAGCAGGATCGCTGCGCGGCAGGATATCGGATGCATTAGTGTAAATAAAGCACCGTAGGTGTGACGATGTGTTTTCTGTCAAGACATAGGTAACAACTTCTATCAGGACATAGGTAACACTTTTTCAAAGCTCAGTAATAATTTAATCAATAATTTTATTGTTGTTAGCTGAGCTAGAAGAGGGGGTACGGCTACTTTGTTTTGGCAGCTAGTAATAGGTTCAGAAACGAAAAAGAGCAGAATTTCACCGTGTCCCTTCGCTATGAAGAGGAGCACGGCTACTTTGTTTTGGCAATTCTAAAATAAACTCGGTTGATATTTATTAAAAGAGCAATTTTTAAAGGCTACTTTCCTTGTGCTAAAATTTTAAATTTATTTTATTCACTCTTGTCTTGCAATAATAAACTTCATATATACCGTCTTCGCGTGTTGGTCTGACAGCAACACGTTCTCTGTAGAGATGCTCTCCAATAAAATAAGAGTTTCCTTTAAATTCAATTACCCCATTTCGTTGCACTTTTCTCACTTCATCTTGTTCCTCGTAAACAATTTCGTGAAGTACCTCTGAAAAATGACGAGAGCTTGAGATGTATCTCTCAAAGGGCCTTCGCATGTTAATTCCCTCATGTGGACGTATATGATTGTATTTATATCGCCAATCATCAAAGTGCTCTTGCACGTTTTTCAAATCTTTAAATTGATAAAATCGCAATAGCTCTTCTTTCAAAGTTCTATGAAATCTTTCATCTTTTCCTTGTGTTTGAGGATGTCCTGGGCGCGAATGACTCACTTTTATGCCTTGTCGCATTAACCAAATTGTAAGCTGGGAAAAGCGCCATGGGTGACTACCTTTCCAGGGTGCTCCATTATCCATCGTCATTGCATCTGGAAGGCCATACTCGCGAAAAACCTCTGTAAGGGCCGCTTTCACTGAAGATTCGTTTTCAGATAAGCATGCTTTTAGACAAAGAGAAAAACGGGAGTGATCATCAAGGACCGTGAGTGGATGACAGCGTCCTTCATCTATTTGAAAATGTCCCTTGAAATCCATTTGCCATAATTCATTAGGCTTTTCACGTTCAAATCTTATGAAGCGTTCTCTTTTTTCTGAGGCTTCTTTTGTTATATATCCATGCTTTTTTAAAATACGATTAAAAGTGGGCTCGCTTGGCACATCTGAATAGTTAAGATTAAGAAGGTATTGTCTTAGTTTTCTACCTCCCCAAGCAGGCCATTCATCTCTTGTTTTTAATATTAATTCAAGCCACTCATTATCTGTTACCTTAACCCGGCTCGGTCTTTTTGAACGATCTTCCAGCCCTAGAAATCCCTCTTCTTTGTACCTCTTCAACCACTTATAGGCTGTTTTACGGCTGATGTTATATTGATGACATAAGGAGCTAATATTTTGATTTTTTTGATTTACTTGATCAATAAATTCTTCTCTTAAGCTAGACATTGTTTTGGTATCCCATGGCATATTTCCCCCCTGATTAGAGGAAATATTATAGGACAAAAGTGTTACCTATGTCCTGATAGAAGTTGTTACCCATGTTATGATACTAAACACCTCGTTCAACCTAGGCTATCTCCACTGGCACACCTGCGGTGCTTTCAACTATTACTAGCCATATAGAATTTCCAATTAATAACGCTCTTCATTTAATGAATTAAACAGTTTGATTCACGTTGCCTTATATTTATTATTAAAATAATGAATATATTAATAGTTTGATTAAAAATATAATTTTAATTATAATCATGTTTAACAGTAGAAATAATACAAATAAAAAAGGAGTTTAATCAT
>CAZTYT010000310.1:2006-2641 GCA_964618245.1 uncultured Legionella sp.
ACATATTTTGGTGTCGACTCTGCAGCATCCTTGGCTATCAATCCAAGTAAATATTCATTTAAATTTTTTTCTTGCATCTGAGCTTTTTTTTCAATTTTCTTAAGTAATTCTGAATCACAATCAATTGTAACAGTCGATTTATTGAAAAAAATAGCTGATCGTTGAGAATTTAATCTCTTTTGAATATCCATAATAACCTCCTAAGATAATGCAAGAAACTTATTCCAAGGTAAAATTTAAATTCAAGTAAAAATCTACACTTGAACAATTCGTGAATCATAGTCATTCTTACTATGAGTTTTTAGGGGGGAAAGAGAAAAGGCAGTGCACTGTAAAGTACACAACTAAAAAAACTGAGAATCAATACTTTATCGTTGAGATAGATTTCTTAACAAATCATCATCATCTTTAAGACGTTGCTTAAGAATTTTATCAAAAGTTTCTTGATCTACATAATTTGACGAGACTGCTATTGAATCTTTCATAATAAGCCCGAGAAAATATTCATCTAAGCTTTTATTTTGTGCTTTTGCTTTCTTTTTGGCCAAAATGAGCAATTTAGGGGGACAATCAAACTCTATTCGTCGGTATTCAGCCTCTGATCAAGAATTTTATCAAAAACTTTTTGATCCACA
>CAZTYT010000311.1:0-2641 GCA_964618245.1 uncultured Legionella sp.
TAAGTCAATACCCAATTTTTGTCTGAAATTTTGATCTAGATCTAATTGGGCAGAGATTTTGTTTGTATAGGGCGACGAATCAGGATTCAAATATTCTTGGTATTCAAACTCCACAGGCTGACCTTCTATAGCTCCTTTACCAGCAATATTGAGAATATTTTTATCCAGTTTTAAACTATAGGGGCCCCCAGTAAGGTCAAGACCTCGTACAATTTTGGGCACTTTGACTTGATCGAGCTTAGCGTCAACTTTAACCTCAACTTGCTCAGGGCTGATGGTTTTAGCTGCAGGAAAGAAAACATTTGCATTGATGTCCGCATGGCCTGCTACTTTTGTAGGATCAAGGCCCAACTTATGAGCCATGTTAATAGGCTTTTCATTAATATAATAAATAGCAGAAGATAAAGGGCCACTCAGTTTTGCAATGATATTAACTTTGCCAATTTTTGTTGGATGAGTTAGATGCGTGATATTGATATTTCCTTTATTAATTTTGAGTCGGTCAATAGTTCCTCCTTCAATTTCTATATCGAGAACATCGCTTTTTAAGGTTGCACTTCCGTTTGCATTTTTTACAGGAATCATAGGTGAGTTATAATCGGCATAAAGGCCTGTATAATCTAATTTTCCTTCAATCTTTTCAGTATCTAGTGCTACGGAATTTTTGAGTGGAATAGGGATAAATATATTTAGGTTTCTAAACTCTGCATTTTTTAAATTTTTTACCAACCAATCTGCGGCAACGCCGTGTTGATATTTAGATGGCCATAGCAATTGTATATCATTAAGTTTAAGCATAGGAATGCTGATTTCTAGAGGAAGAGTGTCGCTATCCTTTGTGTTCAGGATGTCATTTCGACGAGCTAAGGTGAAATCAATTTGCTGATCGTTGATCTTAATGTGCGAGTCTTGTGCTATTAAAACATTGTCTTCTTGATCGTAGCGAATGTTAAGTGCGAGGTCTGAAAACACAACATCGGGTGCAAATAGATTGCTAACCGAAATCTTCTGAACATCTTGGGACTTCCTATCCTGTGTTGGGGGGGGGCAGAGGTTGGACTGAAGTGACATTCTGAGGGTTATCCTCATCCGAACGCTCATTATCAATCGAATTATCTTCTTGAGATAAGATTTTGGCGCGTACCCCTTTAATATTCCATTTGTTATCCAGTGAGGCTGAGATGCGCCCATTTAGAATAGCTTGAATTTGTGACAGTTCAGGATGGTTTCTAAAAAGACTTCCTAAAATCGATAGATCTATATGGCGGAAATAAGCAGAGAAATGGTAGTTAGCGGCTGTATCCTGACCTAAATTAGTAGTATTATCTGTATTGTATTTAATTTCTGATTTTTTATCGTTTTTGATTTCACTGAGCTTAACTACAATGCTTGATGTATAAGGAGTTAAGTTATCCTCGCTCGAGTTTTTATGACGGTAGTTGGTTGTCATATAAAAACTTTTATGTGTCCGCTTTACTTTAAAATGGATGTCAGAAAATCCTATTATATGCGCGCCTCTTTGGTCATTAAATTGTAGTTGTCCATTATCTAACTCCCCAACCTTAAGGTAAGAAAAAATAGAGAGGTTTTCTGTCCTCGCTATCTCGTGACCTTCAAATAGCCTTTGTCCGATCTCTGATAAATTTTGGGTTATAGAGCCACTGATAGGTTTGGCATCATGATCTAATTTTACTTCATTATTAGGGACGAGTACAAATCGTCCATTATCTAGTCTGGTTAAATTTAGAGCCAATTTTTCTACATGCAGCGATTGAGGACGAATCAGAGCAATTAACAAAGGCGCTTTCGCTAGTTCTATTTTTATGTTTGAAATTTTCAAAATGTTTTGTGCATGAAGACCAAGTTCTATTTTTTCAATATCAAGCCTTAATGGCCCATCAAAGGCAGGCCACTCAGCGATCATGTTGCCAATTTCTAACTTTACTCCTTGAGAATTTAGCTGCTCAAAAGTTTCACTACTGCCCACAAGTTGAGGAAGTAATTTTTGCACGATAAGATCTTTTGTAAACGCGATATCAATCGGTCCCTGTGCTAGTCGCCACATGACACCGCCAACTAGAATAGCTAGTAAAACCAGCACGAAAATTAGCCCGCGTAAGAGCCATAAAATGCAGTGGCCATAAAATTTAGATAGAGATATCATTTGGCCAGCTCAATTCATCTATGTTTTTTAAATTTGGTAATTCAATTAGTTGCATTATCGCGTAGCTCAGCCTGACTTAGGTCATAGTTTTTCACTAGCAGCTGACATACCTCATTAAAAGACTTTCTATTTTCTTCCAATGTCATTTCAAAGAAATTATGTAGTCGCCGAATGTTTTCTGGAGAGGCGTCATCAATACTTGCTGAGGGGTAGTCTGTCTTAAAGGGGCCATATGATAGGGATTTATTGAACATGTATAGGTTATGTCCCAGCTCTTGACGTAATGAGTCATTTAGTGCACTTTCAGGCGCATTAAAAAATATATTAATTAGAGGCATATCATTATTTGGGTCTACCACTCCGATGGAGCCGTAGCGGTTCCAATCTGCCTGGCAGTAGGCTCTATTGTAGTTTCCCGTTCCAAAAGCGCCCAATCATAGGGATTTTTAACTATGGCGGAGGCATGCGAGGATTATT
>CAZTYT010000312.1:0-2626 GCA_964618245.1 uncultured Legionella sp.
TGGTTATTGCCTGTAACACAGCAACTACCGCCGCCTTACCTTATTTGCAATCCATGTTACCGCATATGCCAGTACTAGGAGTCGTTTTCCCTGGAGCAAGTGCTGCGGTGGCTGCTACAAAAAATCAGCGTATTGCCGTTTTAGCTACAGAAACAACAATTGCTTCCAATGCCTATCAAAAATTGATTGCCGAACAATTACCCAATGCAGTAATTAACACCCGTGCTTGCAGTGTATTAGTGGCCTTGGCTGAAGAGGGCATGACTCAGAATCAAGTAGCGCGAGAAGCATTAAAACATTATTTGGATAGCTTCACTAATGAAGATACTGTTTTACTTGGTTGTACTCATTTCCCTGTATTTAAAGAGTTATTAATTGATTTATTGCCAGCAGGAATTTCAGTAGTAGATTCAGCACATGCAACAGCAAATGCACTCTGTGGTTTATTAAAAGAGAAAAGTCTTTTAAATGAACCTAGCTCTAAAAGAAAGATTAATTATCTGGTCACGGACTCCATCAAACGTTTTCAGACGGTAGGTGAAATCTTCCTGGGAGAAAGACTGGAAGCCGCAGACATTGAGTTAGTTGATGTGAAGTAGACTAGGAACACAATCGAAAATAAAGCACTTCGTAGGTCGGGCCTTGGCCCGACAAATAAACTATAACAACGACTCAATTTTCTTTATTCAGCATCTGAAGTTAAATGGCTGTTCGGACAAGGCTATAGCTACTCCCCTTTAGGCGGTCGACTCATTAAGCGTTGTACTACTTCGTCGGCACTAATTTTTCCTTGCAATAACGCATTTATCTGCTCACAAATAGGCATTTCAACCTGGTTTTGAGCAGCCAGGGCACAGACTTGGGCGGCATTACTCTTCCCTTCCACAACTTGACCAATTTGTTGCTCAGCTTCATCTATGCTGACATTTTGGCCTAAGAGCAGGCCAAAACGACGGTTTCGTGATTGATTATCTGTACAGGTTAGTACCAAATCACCAACGCCAGCCAGACCTGAAAAGGTCTCTGCTTGTGCTCCTAACTTGAGTCCTAAACGATTCATTTCTGCTAAACCACGAGTGATAATTGCCGCTTTAGCATTTGCGCCATAACCTAAACCATCACTAATTCCGCAGCCAATAGCCAGCACATTTTTTACTGCGCCGCAGACTTGTACGCCAATGAGATCATCGCTTAAATAAACACGAATATTGTGATGATGTAGTAATTGTTGAATGTTTTGTTGAAACTGCAAATCATTTCCAGCAAGTGTTAAGGCAGTGGGTAAAAATTTGGCCACTTCTTTTGCAAAAGATGGGCCTGTAATCATTGCAACTGGATAGTCCTTGCCAAAACGTTGCGCAACCAATTGGCTAAGCAACAGATGTGTTTTGGGGTCAATACCCTTAGTGAGCCAGGCCAGGCCATGCTCTGGTTTTTTTATTTTACCAACAAGATCAGCAAAGGCATGAGAGGGAACAGCAATAATGACATAATCTGCTTCACGTATGCATTGATCTAAATCAGAATCAGGAATCAATGTCTCTGGAAAAGAAATATCTGGTAAATAACGAGGATTTGATTTTTGTTTGGCCATAAGGGCTACGTGCTCTGGTCGATGTGCCCAAAGCAAAACGCGATGCCCTATAGTGGCCAAATGAATTGCAACAGCGGTGCCCCAAGAGCCGGCACCTAATATGGCAATAGTCTTTTTATTCATTGATTAGTGAGTTGTGGTTTCTTCTTTAGCATTAGCATTTTTTTGCTTTTCTGCAAGTTGTTGCATGTATAAAGCATCAAAATTAATTGGCGCTAACACTAATTGTGGGAAGCTGCTACGAATAACATGTGACGTAATGGCTTCACGAGCATAAGGGAATAGTATGTTGGGGCAGAAGCTATTTAACAAGTGCTCCAATTGATTCTCAGGAGCGCCTTGAATGGTGAAAATCCCTGCTTGCTTCACTTCAACTAAAAATGCTACAGCTTTTTGATTATTGACAGTAGTTGTAATAGTCAATACAACTTCGTAGACATTAGGTTCTAGCATTGTGCTAGTGGTATTGATATCCAGGGTTAATTCTGGTTCCCATTGTTGTTGAAATACAGCTGGTGTATTCGGCGCTTCAAAGGATGAATCTTTAACATAAATTCTTTGAATCATAAATTGAGTTTCATTATTTTGTAGATCTTGGTTTGCTTGTTCAGCCATGATAATCCTATCCTCTTATTAATTGATCTAATTTTCCCTGGGCTTCCAGGGCATATAAGTCATCGCAGCCACCCACATGATGGCCATTAATGAAAATTTGGGGGACTGTATGTCTACCGCTTTTTTGCATCATTTCTTCGCGTAGTTCAGGGTGTAAATCCACACGAATTTCCGTAAAATCAACATGCTTGTGGTTTAATAAAGCTTTAGCTTTCGTACAATAAGGACAATATCCGGTACTGTAGATAACGACTTCAGCCATTATTACTTTCCTTTAACCAATGGTAGCTCTGCATTTTGCCAGGCGGCTAAGCCTCCGTTAAGCACTAAAGGTTGATAACCTTGAGCTTTCATTTTATTGGCCAATGTAGGGGCTTTTAAACCGCGATCACAAACCAGAATAATCGATTTATTTTT
>CAZTYT010000313.1:0-2625 GCA_964618245.1 uncultured Legionella sp.
AATCAAGTTTATTATGAATGCGGCAACTGATTGTCAGGCCGCAACTCATGCGATTACTCATGGTGCTGGTGCTTGCGCAATGGGATTTAAAGTAAAAAACGCGCAGGCAGCATTTGAATATGCGATCAAACATGGAGCCACTGCTTTTGAAGATTGCCAGCATGCACACCATCGCTTGCCAGCTATTGAAGCCATTGGGGGTAGTGTGATTTATTTTGTTGATGATGAGCATCAACCTTTTGTAAATCAATGGGATATTCAATCCGATAAGCCAATTGAGGGCAATGGATTACTGCTCATTGACCATCTAACCCATAATGTCATGCGCGGTAATATGGATAAGTGGGCGCAATTTTATGAAAAAATCTTTAATTTTCAGGAAATTCGTTATTTTAACATTAAAGGTAAGATGACTGGTCTTTTAAGTCGCGCCTTGGGAAGCCCTTGCGGAAAAATAAAAATTCCTTTAAACGAATCCAAGGATGATGTCTCTCAAATTGAAGAATTCCTGCACGAATATCATGGCGAGGGTATTCAGCACATGGCCTTAACTACTGAAGATATTTACCATACTGTGCATAGTTTACGACAACAAAAAATAAAGTTTCTGGACGTACCAGATACTTATTATGAAATGGTAAACGAGCGCCTCCCCTGGCATCATGAACCACTTAAACAGCTCCAGGAAGAAAAAATACTTATTGATGGGGAAACCGATCCCAAGCATGGTTTGTTATTACAAATTTTTACCGAAAATGTCTTTGGCCCTGTCTTTTTCGAGATAATTCAGCGCAAAGGAAATCAAGGTTTCGGGGAAGGAAATTTTCAGGCTTTATTTGAAGCAATTGAGCGCGATCAAATCAAACGCGGTACCTTGAAAGAAGCTCATTAAGGATTTTTTATGAAATTAGCCACATTAAAATCAAACTCTTCACGAGACGGTGAATTATGCATCGTCAATCAAGAATTGACCCGTGCTGTACGTGTTCCACACATTGCAGCCAATTTACAATATGCGCTGGATCATTGGAATGAAGTTGAAACGGAATTACAAACAATATATCAGCAACTCAATGAGCAACGCCTGGATAAAGATTTTAGCTTTGATCCTAAACAATGCACGTCTCCTTTGCCACGAGCTTACCAATGGATTGATGGGAGTGCCTACGTAAATCATGTCGAACTTGTCCGCAAAGCACGTGGAGCAGAAATGCCCCCTGATTTCTGGATCAATCCTTTAATGTATCAAGGAGCATCTGATACCTTTCTAGGACCAAACGATCCTATCTTGGTTGCCGATGAGGCTTTTGGCATCGATTTTGAAGCAGAAGTTGCAGTGATTACTGATGATGTTCCCATGGGTATCACCCGTGAAAATGCAGGTCAACACATTAAATTGCTGTTATTAGTAAATGACGTTTCTTTGCGTAACCTGGTTCCTGCTGAAATTGCTAAAGGATTTGGTTTTTTTCAATCCAAACCGTCAAGCAGTTTTTCCCCTATAGCCATTACTCCTGATGAATTAGGGAATGCCTGGGATGGAGAGCGAGCGCATCTGCCTTTATTCAGTCATTTGAATGGCCATTTGTTTGGGCAACCCAATACCGGGGTAGATATGACTTTTTCTTTTGCTGAACTAATACAACATGCCACTAAAACCCGCGCTTTAGCTGCAGGAACTATTATTGGCTCGGGCACTGTATCCAATGTGGATCGTAGCAAAGGCTCTTCTTGTATTGCAGAAAAGCGCATGCTGGAAATCATGGAAAATGGTCAGCCAAAAACACCTTTTATGCAGTTTGGTGATACCGTTCGTATTGAAATGTTGGATAAACAAGGAAAAAGTATTTTTGGTGCTATTGAACAGGTAGTAGCCAAGGCTTAAGCATTGTTTTGTTGGGCCAAGGCCCAACCTACAGTGAGATGTTCACCAAGATAAGGATCTCCATGAAACTCTACGATTACTTTCGCTCATCAGCCTGTTATCGTGTACGCATAGCGTTGAACCTGAAAGGAATTCCTTACGAAAAAATAAATGTCCATTTGATAAATAACGGTGGTGAACAAAATAGTTCACAATATCAGGAAGTGAATCCACAAAAACTGGTGCCCAGTCTGGAAATCAATGGGCGTATCCTGACCCAATCACTGGCAATTATCACTTATCTGGAAGAGATGTACCCTACTCCTCCGTTATTACCAACTGATTCATTTGACAAGGCAAGCGTACATTCTTTGGCTTTAATGATTGCTTGTGATATTCATCCCTTAAATAATTTAAGAGTTTTAAATCAACTAAAGGAAGAATTTAAGCCCAGTGAATCCCAATTAACCAATTGGTACCATCATTGGCTTAAAGCAGGTCTGGATGCCTTCGAAGCAAAACTCCAAGAATTGCCCCGTACTAAATCTGTATGTTTTGGCGATAGTATATCC
The DNA here is from genome assembly GCA_964618245.1 of uncultured Legionella sp. Lineage (GTDB taxonomy): Bacteria > Pseudomonadota > Gammaproteobacteria > Legionellales > Legionellaceae > Legionella. Next base: position 2,437 of record CAZTYT010000313.1, read on the forward strand.
TTAGCTGATCTGTGTTTAATACCACAAGTATTTAATGCCTTAAGATTTAATTTCTCCCTGGACTCCTACACACTTATCCAGGAAATTTATGCTCATTGTTTAACGCTAAAAGCATTTCAGGATGCCGCACCTTAAATGTATTTAAAACCAGGCTTTTACAATGCTGGCAGTCACTACCCCATTAGGAGT
>CAZTYT010000314.1:0-2624 GCA_964618245.1 uncultured Legionella sp.
AGTTGACTCGTTAGCGGTATATCATTTACCGGATCAAGAATTGCGGACATTTTTCCTCCACGTCGTATGTTTATTATCAGTAGTCGTGTGAATTTTATTCACTATTATTTAGATTATAGCAAAAAAACCCAATATATAGATTTTTTTTAGGGCGTTCATACAAGATAATGTGTTTTTTCCTGAGGGTCAATAGAATAAATTGGGAGTATATTGTGGATAACTTGTGTTTTTCAGGAATTTTTTATAAAGGCGGTCAACCTCTACTCAGTAAGGACTATTTTAGGTTTTTTTTACCACTATGGCATCACTAACATTAGAGAAACTATGAACGTTCAATTGAAATGAGCCGATATGGGCATATAACTGGCTTGAGCTACCTCCATCCAGGTTAATCGCATCAATGCAAGAAAGTGGGGGGGCTTTTAAAATATGAGCTAGTCTGTTAGTGGACATGGCCGCATTAGTTGAAACCAGGATGATCACTTTACCATCTGCAGTAATTCCTAAGGCCGATCGATCGGCTTCGCCGGGTTTGAGCGGAGGAATTTTTCGCTTGATTAAGAGACGCGGCCCACTTTGCATGGCAAAATCGATTTCATCGTCCGCATGAAAGCGATTCAGACTGGAAATTGATGCTTTGTTGTTTTTAATGTAGAAAACTCCCCACCAACTAATCCTTTTTAGAGGGTTTTCTTGTTTTTTATTACTAATACGTAATCCTAAGGGATTAAAGTTTTGATCAAAAAATCCCCCATTAATGCTTAATAAAGCCTGGCTGTGTTCACCAAATTGATCAGCTGAAGCATTCTTTAATGCCAGTGACTTGGCACTGACAATACCTAATTTATTTTGATTTAAATCAATGCGGAATGCATAAATGTGGGACCATGGAGCTAGTAAACCACCAGCCAGATCCTGGTATTCGATACCTGCACTTAATTTCTGCCAATGACCTGCAGCGTAGGAGGAAAGTGGTAGCAGCAGGCTAACTAAAAAAAACAATAAAGGGCATAAATGTGATTTGTTTGCAGGATAAAGATTGGTTTGTGAAGACATGTTATTGTATCCTTATGGGCATCATTTAATACCACGGAATCTTTTTATGCAAATTAGAACGCAACATAACAATAGTACCGTACTTAAGTCAACAGCAGAATTAACCCAATTAATGAATGACGTGTTGCAATTAGCAAAAAAAGAGGGTGCTACAGATGCTATAGTAGCAGTGAACAAAGATCTGGGATTTTCAGTTGATGTACGTATGGGAACGGTAGAAACAGTAGCATTTAGTGAGGATCAAGGCGTAGGGCTAACTGTATACATTGGAAAGCGTAAAGGGGGCGCGAGTAGTACAGATATCTCGGCTGATGCTTTGCATGCTATGGTCAAAGCCGCATGTGACATTGCTCGAGTCAGTGCAGAAGATCCCTGTTTTGGTTTGGCGGATCAAGAATTAATGAGTAGGGAGCATCCTGAGCTGGATTTATTTCATCCCTGGGATATTCTCCCACAGCAAGCCATTGATTTGGCACTTCAATGTGAATCACATGCTTTGTCCTTAGATAAACGAATTACTAATTCGGATGGGGTCAATGTTTCTACTTACGAATCACACCATGGTTTTGCGACTACTAATGGCGGCTTAGGTTTTATTCATAGCACTCGACATAGCCTAAGTTGTTCAGTCATTGCAGCTGAAGGTGAAGAAATGCAACGAGATTATGATTACACCACTGCGCGTAATGCAAAAGATTTGATGGATCCTCATCAAGTAGCAAAAAATTCAGTAGAACGGGCAGTAAGTCGTTTGGGAGCAAAACAGGTAGAGACACAAACGATTCCAGTTATTTTCTCCTCGCGAGTGTCCAGTGGTCTATTATCCGGGTTTATTACCGCGATAAGTGGCTCTAATCTTTATCGCAAAAATACATTTCTTTTGGATTGCCTTGGTCAACAGATTTTTCCCGAGTTTATTCAAATTTATGAGCAGCCTCATTTACCAGGAGCTTTGGGGAGCGCGCCTTTTGATGGTGAAGGCGTACCAACTCGTGCAAATGTCTTAGTGAAGAATGGACGAGTTATGCAATATGTCCTGGGTAGTTATTCAGCCCGCAGATTAGGGTTAAAAACGACTGCGAATAGCGATGGAGTGCATAATCTAACTGTTGATTCGACAGCAGGTGATTTAGACGAATTGCTTCAGTTAATGGGGAAAGGATTATTAGTAACCGAATTAATGGGGCAGGGCGTGAATGGTGTTACTGGTGATTATTCACGTGGAGCGAGCGGTTATTGGGTAGAGGATGGAGTTATTCAATATCCTGTAGATGAAGTCACTATTGCTGGTAATTTGAAAGATATGTTTCACGATATCGTTGCTATAGGAAAAGATATTAATCCAAACTATGCAACTCGATGTGGCTCTATTTTTATTAAAAAAATGATGGTTGCTGGCAAATAATAAAATGTAATAGGTTACAGTAATGATTCTGTGAATGGCCCCCGCGGTCGAACTTGAGAGAGCCTCAAAAATTTAACCATTTCTTATGTTTTGTCCTCTGAAATCCAACGAATCCCCGCGGCATCGACCTTCCAATTGGCCCTAAGTATTTGTTGACAAAGCC
>CAZTYT010000315.1:0-2621 GCA_964618245.1 uncultured Legionella sp.
AGATTACTTTTGCTCCTTAGCTGAAATGGAATATAAATGAACTGTGAACAAGCATTATACGTCTGCCAGATTACCTTTCGTTTCCAGCCATATTTTACGATCGCCTGCGCGTTTCTTATTTAACATCATATCCATAATTGCTTCTGCTCCTTCCTCATCTTCGAGAGTTAATTGTACTAATCGGCGAGTGTCAGGATCCATGGTAGTTTCACGTAATTGAATGGGGTTCATTTCTCCCAAGCCTTTAAAGCGTTGTACATTGATTTTTGCTTTGGTGGTTTGTGTCAAATGAGCTATCAGGCGATTTTTCTCTTCATCATCAAGCGCATAATGCACAATTTTGCCTGCATCAATCCGATAAAGCGGGGGCATGGCAACAAATACGTGACCAGCTTGTACTAAGGGTTTGAAATGTCTCAGGAACAACGCACAGATTAACGTTGCAATATGTGCGCCATCGGAATCAGCGTCTGCCAGGATACAAATTTTTCCATAACGTAAGCCAGTTAAATCAGCTGAACCGGGATCCACTCCAATCGCTACAGAAATATCATGAATTTCCTGAGAAGCCAGTACATGGGAAGAGTCGACTTCCCATGAGTTAAGAATTTTTCCACGTAAGGGTAGAATGGCTTGGTAATCCTTATTACGCGCCTGTTTCGCTGAACCACCCGCAGAGTCGCCCTCTACCAGGAATAATTCTGCTTGACTCAAGTCAGTTTGTAAGCAATCAGCTAGTTTTCCTGGAAGAGCAGGACCTTGGCTTACGCGTTTACGGGCTACTTGTTTGGCTTGTTTTAAACGGCGTTGTGCCCTATCAATGGCTAACGCTGCAATAGCTTCTCCTTGATTGCGATGTTGGTTTAACCACAGCGCAAAGGCATCTTTAACGACATTGCTTACAAAAGCAGAAATTTGGCGAGAGCTCAGTCTTTCTTTGGTTTGTCCTGCAAATTGTGGTTCTTTCATTTTGACTGAAAGCACGTATTGGCATGGTTCCCAGAGATCATCAGCAGTTAATTTAACGCCTCGAGGCAGGAGGTTTCTTAGCTCACAAAATTCATTCATGGCATCGAACAAGCCAGAGCGTAAACCATTCACATGGGTTCCGCCTTGAATCGTTGGAATCAAGTTGACATAACTTTCGCCAAAGCTGTTACTCGCGCCATTAGCCCATACCAGAGCCCAATCAACAGTTGCCTCGTCGCTTTTGAATTCACCAGTGAAAGGTTCTTCAGGTAAATATTCGCCATCGCCTAACGATTGATTTAAATAATCCATCAATCCATGTTCGTAGCACCAGTGAGACTCTTCATTATTCACTTTATTAATGAATGTCATGGACAAACCAGAGCAAAGAACTGCTTTGGCTCTTAGAATATGAGTTAAATGTTTGATTGAAATACGAGTGGTATCAAAGTACTTTGCATTGGGCCAAAAACGGATAAGGGTACCCGTGTCTCTTTTTTTGGTTACGCCAGTTTCATTTAATTCGCAGATTTTATCGCCATTTGCAAACGACATTTGATAAATAATTCCATTACGTTTAATGGTTACATCAAGACGTTCGGAAAGTGCGTTAACAACAGAAACCCCAACACCATGTAATCCGCCAGAGAAACTATAATTTTTATCAGAAAACTTACCGCCCGCATGGAGACGGGTCATAATGACTTCCACGCCACTTAAACCTAATTGTGGATGTAAATCCACGGGCATGCCCCGGCCATCATCTTCTACTTCAATTGAACCATCTTCATGCAAGGTAACAGTGATATGGCCAGCAAATCCAGCCAACACTTCGTCTACGCTATTATCAATTACTTCTTGAGCTAAATGATTAGGGCGAGTGGTATCGGTGTACATACCGGGACGGCGTTGAACCGGTTCCAGTCCACTTAAAACCTCAATTGCCTGGGCAGTGTAGTTTTCTGACATAGTATTCGCTCAAATATAGGTACTAAAGTTTATTTTATCATAGATATGATACAGTAAAGGAATACTCATTCAATAATAAACCTATGCAACATCGAGCTAAAGTGCATTTATTGTCAGTGGCTTTTCAAAATCAGCAGCAAATTCTGCCTGCTTTGGATAAGGTCAGCTTTGTTTTGTACCCTGGAGAAACGCTGGTTTTACTTGGTGAATCAGGTTGCGGTAAGTCATTGACTTCTTTGGCTTTCATGCGGTTATTACCTCGAACGGCTGTGTATGGCTGTGATAGCCAAATCAATATGCAAGGCCAAGAAATTCTTGATTTACCCGAGCAAGTCATGCGTCGATTGCGAGGTAAGCGCCTGGCGATGATTTTTCAAGAGCCAATGACTGCATTAAATCCTGTCCTGACGATAGGTGAGCAGATTGCTGAAGTATTAATTAAAAATAATATCTGTAATAAAAATGACGTAAAATCAAAGGTATTGTCCCTTTTAACTGAAGTCGAGATCGCCCAACCTCATCTTAAAATTAACCAATACCCACATCAATTGTCTGGGGGGCAAAAGCAACGCATAGTAATTGCGATGGCATTAGCATGCAAACCAGAAATTTTAATTGCAGATGAACCCACTACCGCTTTGGATGTTACAGTTCAAGCACAAATTTTAGCTTTATTAAAAAAG
>CAZTYT010000316.1:0-2598 GCA_964618245.1 uncultured Legionella sp.
ACAGGTAACGAATAAGTTCTAATCCAACATATTGCTCAAAAATATAACCTAACTGATCTTTTGGAAGCTTACGCCCTTCCCTTGCAGCAATGCGACGAACACCTAAGTCGTAGAGAATGTATTTTTGTGCTTTAGTTAGTCGTTGTCGAGTTTTACTGGTTGAAAGGGGCTCAATGCGCTCAGCAACTAAACAATCCTCCAGAATTTGGTAATAGTTCATAATCGTAGAATTCGTAACACCAATTTCTTGTGAAAGCTTAGTAAAATTAACAATTTTACCGGATTCTGAGGCGGCAAACTCTAGAAAACGAGCAAAATGACCTATATCTCGAACCAGTGCTTCTGCTCTAATTTCTTCCTCAAGATAAATAGTGACATAAGCTTCAAGTAAGTTTTCGCGATCACTTTCATCTGTAAGAAGTGCAATCTCTGGTAATGCACCATCTAATAATATGGTTTCTAGGTTGCTGAATGCTTCAGGAGATTCACGTTGAGTAAACGGATCTAATCGTAGTGGAATTAAGCGTCCGGGTAATAAATTAACATTATCACCACGCCGTAGTTTTCGAGCAGAAGAACCAGTGACTATAAATTTAGCTACTTTCCGATCGATTAAATCTTGAACAGCATCCATCAAAAACGGTACTTTTTGAATTTCATCAATGATGACTAAAGGAAGCTTTTTCTGACTCTCTTTGCTTAAAGCTTCAATTTCAGCTGTTAATACAAAAGGTTCCTTTTCATAGCGTAGGCGATCTGTTGGATTAGCGAGGGAGATTCGTTTATCAACCTTTAATTGATTTAGTAGTGTTGTTTTGCCGGTTTGTCGTGGACCTAACAATAATATGCTTTTTTCACCTGCTAAAGTAGCTTTAAGCTTCTTCTCTATTTCTCTGTGTATGTACACCGCAAAACCGCCTTTCAATGAAATTTATATACCACGGTATCAAATTTCATTGAAAAATGATACCGATATATAAAATATTATAGCCGAAAGGGTCGAATTAGGAATAAATAATGAAAACAAACACTTAGGGGGGCTCAAGTTTACGATAGACCTGTTATTTAAACCATGGAATAATAAACGAAGTCGTTTTTTGGTAACGTTTATAAGCATCACCTCTTGATTTGAGAGATTGTTGCTCAGTAATAGGTCCGGTAATGAATACAAAGATAACGAGCAATAGCAGGGGAGAAATTACCGATAGATAGCCGTATTTCGAGCTCAGCCCCAGTAAGCAGAACCCAAACCAAATGAGCCATTCAAAAAAATAATTTGGATGTCGAGAATAATTCCAAAGTCCTGTATTACAAACCATGCCAGGTGAATTTTTCTTGAATTGATGCAGCTGCCAATCGGCAATGCCTTCTCCAACAAGTGCTAAAAGAATAAGAACCACTGCACAATAATCGATCAAAGCTAAATGCCGAGAGGGACCGTTGGCGATGAATAAAAATGGCAGCGCAACTACCATCATCAATAAACCTTGAAACAGGTAGTTTAGAAAAAATCCAAGCGCTTTTGGCATTTTCCAATTATCGCTAAGCTTTTCATACCGAGGATCACGATGTTTTTTTGCAACACGCGTCATCCATAAAAAACCTGCAAGCCGCGTTGCCCACAATAGAAGTAGTGACCATGAGATCACGATTTTAAATGAGAGGGCTGCTACATTTTGTTGGATTAGCAAGTAACAGGTGGAGCATAAAAATATACCAATCGACCAACAGGCATCAACAATACTTGGATTTCCAGAGTACAGGTACAGAGCCCATATTAATAAAACAAAACCCAGCATAAATAACAATGTTAGACCAATTGCAGATATCATAGTTATGCCCTAGGAAAGTTAATAAATCGTTCGAATAAAATAATACTGCTGGTAAACAACATTGCCCAAAATAAGCCAATCGCTATCGTCGAGTATATGTTATGAATTAAAACTGCGGCACCTTGAATTGCACCAAGATAATAAGCTAAAGGAAACCCAATTAAGGATAGCCCAGCTATAACAAATGGCTTTGAAACGTATTTTAAGAGTAAAGCATAAAATAGCATCGCAAAATTTAACCAAATACCTATCATAAAAGGTGGAGAAACAGGAAACGAAAATGGGTTGGCATAAAATTGAATCACGCCAAAGTAGGTAAGCAACGAATCACCTGCTATTCCTACCAAAGTGAGGTAAACCAAAAAAATAGCAAGGTGTGTGGTTTCGTGTCTTACGTAGCGTTGCCACGAATACTGCAGTGCTGTAACAGTCAGTGCGATTATAAGGCCTATCCAGTAATAAGATTTAGCGGCACTGAAAATACAACAGAACCATACGATATAATAAGCCAGCAGATGGATGAAAAGGTGCATCCATTTAATATTTAGGTAATTTCTTTTTGCCATAACACTTGAATATCGCTTATGTGCTTATTTTGAAACCCTGCCTGACAATAGGAGAAGTAGTATTCCCACATTCTGGCAAAAGATTCATTAAAGCCTAATGAAAAGATGTTAGTAATATTGTGATCAAATTTCCTTTGCCATTCAGATAATGTCCTTACATAATGATGACCAATGTCTTCAAAATCAATAATTTTAAGTTC
>CAZTYT010000317.1:0-2588 GCA_964618245.1 uncultured Legionella sp.
GTCGTTAGAAAGCGTCCAAAACCTCAGGTTCCTGCTCAAAATCCTGAATTTGAAGCAGTTATTTCCTTCTATCAATCTTGGGTAGATGGAGCCGCGAAATATTACTTTGCCAAGGATGCCAATGCCCCAGTGGAATCGTTTTTAGATATCTTTTCAGCTATCTATGGTGGAAGCCTTGATGATTTGAATAAATTCTTTAGCAAAGCCTACCAAACAAGCTGTACTAAGGCTGGAAAAGCAGTCCAAGAGTTTTTCCAAAGAATGGCCGCGCAACCTAAAAATAGTCTACATCAGATTCCATTGGCTAATTTGAAAAATAATTTCGAGTTATTCACTGCAAAATTCTCAGATACAAATTTTGGCAAATACCTGGATTGTCTTGATGCCTTCTTTAAGCAAGATTGTATTGCCAGCTCTATGCCGGCAGCAAGATCACAAGATGATCTACGCAAGATAGGTTTATTGTTTAATACCATTATGAGGGTTTCTCTCTATCAATATGTGGAAGCAGACAACCGAAGCACATTAAAGCTTATTGCTAACTTATCTCAATGTATTTTTGAAAATTTCTGGGAAAACTTTGATGAGGACCTGGCAGAAGATATTGTTAAAGTATTTACTGCCAATAAAGAAACCTCAGCCTTATTAACTGAAGGACGATTAAAAAGCGATTTGTATCATATTGTGGATACAATCAATATTAATACAAAATCAGCTGTGCGTGATGAGAGAATTGCTCAACTGACAACTTATCTGAAAAATCATCATGCAGTAATAGCGACAGACCACATGGCTATTATGAGGCCATTATTCCAGATGACATTAGGCGGTACGCATGGGGATAAAGAAAACTATCTTCCACGCCTCGATCTTTTTGCTAATTTGCCAGTTGAGAAACAAATTCCAAAACAAAAAGATTTCTGGAATTTTATTGCTCAACGTCAGCCTGTAGAGGAAAAGGACGTTGATCAAATGGCTAAACTATTCAGAGATAGCCATGATACTGAGGAATTTAATACGATAATTTGGAATAAACTAATGGAGTTACCTCCTTATGTATCGATTAAATACGTTAATGCTAATCTGAAAGGCAAAATTAGTAATACTAATATGAATGATAGTAAAATAGCTATCAAAGAAATTACTGAAGCCTCCGAAGCATTTACCAAATTCGCACGTCAATTTGGCCTAATTACTTCCGATAGCAAATATTCGTCTAAAATTCCTCGAATTTATGCTAAATTTGAGAAGTTATTCGCCAACTGGAAACCAGAAGAAAGCAAATTATTCTTCAATTTCTGTGCTCAAAAACAGTATGCAGATGTTCCTTTAGATCTGCTAGCTGTACTAGGTAAAAAATGGAGTAAAGAGGGAGTTGATATGCTCAATGAGCAGTTAACTCTTGCCCTTGATATTCAAAAACTTCCTTTTGGAGTAAGATTCACATATGCTGAAGCCCTCTACACCAAAATAAAAGCAGATAAAAGTACGGTCTTTCTGCACAACTTTGTCATGAAAGCAAACGAATGTGCTAATACACTGGATAGTGAGTCACTTTATAGGCTATGGCAATGGTGGGATAATCCTGGCAATCTCCCAGATCATGAGGCTCTTAAACATCGTTTTGCTCTCGCTGCGGATATCCAAAATTTATCCGACATTAATTATTCATTTTATTTACATGATTTCCTTAAAAATCTGAATAAACAGGATATTGTTAATAAAATTCAGCAATTTGTGAATCAAGCAAAAGGCCATTCTTTTGATGCACCCTTGCTCCAAAAAATATGGTCATTATGGATTAATAATGACTTAACTGAAACTGAATTTAATGCCAGTATGTTGTATGCTAAAAATACAAAAAATGATGCCGCATTGGTCAATACCGATCCTATGCCCAACTTTGATAGCTGGTTAAACAATCCTGCTCGTAAAGCAAACAGCTTGGAGCAAATATTTGAACTGCTTAGAGATTTGGCATTGTTAGATAAAAAATATCCCGCATTAAAACTGTCTAATAAGTTCTTAAAAGAGGAAGATAAGGAACAAACACGTCAAGCTTATCGTGAGTTTTTGCAAGCAACTAATAATAAAGATATTAATCAACAGACCATGATAAAACTGTCTTCTGCATGGCTTGCCCAGCGTATTCCAAACGTTAGTACGCTACAACAAGTAGTTAGCGCTGTGCTGATGGCTCAAGAACTGAATCAAAAACAAAACTGGTCAGATTATTTTGCCCATTTTGAGAAAAATAAATTGCAAAGACAAAAAATAATGCAACTTATTTCTCATAACTTGCTTGATATGGGGGTAAATTTCACTGAAAAATGCTATAACGAATACCAGAAACTAGCACTTAGGGAAATTCAACCCCCTGAATCGATCCAGGGTAATCTAATGCAAAGACGCACTAGTTTGATAATGGGCTACAAAAAAATTGCTGCCTTTGCGCAAGAAATTTATAGCATTCATAAAGGGATCCAAGCAGATTTAAATACGAAGCCAGTTTTGGGGTCAACCAAGATCCATCATACGTTCTTTGAAACTTGCAAGAAAAACTATGATAAAGCCTGGTGGAAAAACAA
>CAZTYT010000318.1:0-2585 GCA_964618245.1 uncultured Legionella sp.
CCCGACCCCGCCTTCGCTTAAGCTTCGGCTGGCGAAGCCCAACTGCGGCTTTTATGGCGGGGGCACCCCCCAATTGTCTGAAACTTGATGGATTTGATTATTATAATACTTGTGGTTATATTATGTAAAGTGGAATAAAATATCATAACCATCATTTACATCATAAAAATCATGGTTCAGATAGCACAAGAGAAACGTCAAATTAAAAATAATACAACTATGGAAATGACTTTTCAACCGACATTAAAGAAGCGCCCGTTTATCATTGCGGGTCCGTGTAGTGCGGAGACGGAGGAGCAGGTGCTGGAAACCGCGCGGGGATTGGCGCCACAGGGCATTGATTTATTTCGGGCGGGCATTTGGAAGCCGCGCACGCGTCCGGGGGAATTTGAGGGCGTGGGCACCATCGGCTTGGGCTGGCTAAAGAAGGTGAAGGAGGAGACGGGCTTGAAGGTGACGACGGAGGTGGCGAATACGCAGCACGTGTTTGAGGCGCTGAAGTACGGCATTGATGTGCTGTGGCTGGGGGCGCGCACGACGGTGAATCCGTTTTCGGTACAAGAGGTGGCGGATGCGCTGAAGGGCATTGATATTCCGGTGTTGGTGAAGAATCCGGTGAACCCGGATTTGAAGCTGTGGATTGGGGCAATTGAGCGGATTTACAAGGCGGGGATTACGCGGATTGCGGCGATTCACAGAGGGTTTTCGCACCATAGCCCGACGAGCTACCGCAATGTGCCGCGCTGGGAGATTGCGATTGAATTGAAGCGGATTTTCCCGGATTTGGAAGTGTTGGTGGATAATAGTCATATCTGCGGTCGGCGCGATACGCTGTTGGATGTGGCGCAGAAGGCGATGGATTTGAATTATGATGGGTTTATGACAGAGGTACACCCCACACCCGATGCGGCTTGGAGCGATGCAGCGCAGCAGATTACGCCGGAGCAGTTTCAGGAATTGGTATCGAAATTACATATCCGTCAGGCGACGTACGATAGCTCCTACCTGCCGACGCTGGAGCACTTGCGCCACGAGATTGACGAGATTGATGATGAGTTGTTGAATTTGCTGCAAAGCCGGATGAAGTTGTCCGAGAGCATTGGCGAGTACAAAAAGCGTAATAATATTGCCATTTTGCAGCCGGATCGCTGGGGCGAGATTTTGGAGCGCAGTGTGGCGAAGGGCAAGGCGAAGGGCTTGACGGAGGAGTTTGTGTATGCGATGTTTAAAGCGATTCATGAGGAATCGATTAATACGCAGTCGCGGGTGATGGAGGCGAGTGAGATTTTGAAAGAGGAATAATGGAATAGTGGAGGATAGGAGGATGGGAAAATTGGAGGATGCTGGCGTGTTCCTATTTTCCCATCCTCCTATGCCCCCTTTTAGAAAAGTTGCCGTTTCGATGGAAGTCGGGAGGGCAATTTTTTTAAATTTTATTAGCTAACTAATTAAGAAATTAAGTGGCTGGACACTTTTTAGTCAATGCTTGAGAGTTTCATTTAATTGAAAATCAAACAATTAATTTGAATTTTGTCCACTTGCTTAAAATAGATATTAATAATTATAAAGAATAAATTTTATTCTTACACTTTCATTACATGATCTACCAGGCTTTCCTGCTCGTTCAATTCCATTTTTTTGCGGATTCGGAAGCGGGAATTTTTTACACTATCTGCGGAAATGCCTAGAATAGTCGCGGTTTCCGGGATAGATAAATTGAGGCGAATCAGGGCGCACATCTTCAATTCCTGTGGCGTGAGGCTAGGGTGTTTTTCTAATAAATTTTCAAAAAAACCATGATGTACATTTTCAAAAAATAATTTAAATTTATCCCAATCCTCATCTTTACGGAAACTAAAATCAATCATGGATAGGAAGTGGCGCAGTTCGGATTTATCTTTTCTATCCGGTTGACGCATTGCTTTATTTATTTCCAGTTGTAATTCTTTTAGTGATTCATTTTTTTGTATCATGTGGAGGGTGTAAAGCATGAGTTGTTTATTCTTGTTTTCTATTTGCTCTTGTAATTGTTGTTCTTTTAGTTTTTGATAATTTTCCTGCTGTTCAAATATTTTAAGTTGCTGATTTTTAATCTCTTGTGTGCGTTGAGTAATGATAGATTCCAGATTCTTTTTATGTTGCAACAAACGCCAGTTATAAATTCGTACAGCAGCTATTATAATTAAAACGCCGCTTATGATAAAAAGTAATATTGCCCACCATTTTTGATGCCAAGGTTGTATCACCACAAATGAAAAAGAAGTAGGTTCACTCCACAGAAACCCGCCATGCTGTTGCGCTCGCACCTGAAAAGTGTATTGCCCTGGCTTGAGCGAAGAAAGCAGAAAAGTATTGTCTCCAACTGGAATCGACCATTTGCTGGTGTCTCCACCAATTAGTCTGGTTTGATATTGTAATTTATCTGCTGGAAAAGAAAGGGATAAAAAGGTTAATTCTAGATTCGCATTGGCAGCAACATTCAGTATTTTTTTTATATCAAATCGCTGTAATACGCCATTTAGTTTGAATGTAGTAAAAATAGGGGAGGGCGTGCGACTATTGGGGAAAGCGTTTTGTTGAAAAAT
>CAZTYT010000319.1:0-2572 GCA_964618245.1 uncultured Legionella sp.
ATATCAACAAACCAAGGAGTGAAGGTGAAAAATTATTGTTTAAGTCTTTTGGCTGTGGCATCAATACAATTATGCTGCTCATTGCCTGTGCAAGCATGTACCGACTTCCGCCTAAAAGCCCTTGACGGTACTTTACTCATCACGCGTAGTATGGAGTTTGGCCAGGACATGAAATCAAACCTTAGGAGCTCACCTCGCGGTAGGCAATTCTCAAGTACAGCACCTAATAATAAACCCGGATTAAGTTGGAAAGCAAAATACGGCTATCTTTACATTGATGGCCTTGGGATAAATGCGAATTTTGATGGCATGAATGAGCAAGGTTTAACTTTTGAATATTTATACCTGCCTGGTGAAACTCAATATCAAAGCGTACCTGCTGGTAAAGAAACACAAGCACTTTCCTATTTTATGTTTGGCGATTGGGTATTAAGTAATTTCAAAACGATTGATGAAGTAAAACAAGCGCTTGCAGAAATTTATGTGATACAGCAGCCTCTTCCTAATCTAGGTCAAGTAGTACTGCCTGCCCATGCCTCAATTTATGATGCAAGTGGCCGTGGAATAGTAGTCGAATTTTATAATGATAAAATTAATGTCTATGAGCACATAGGCATTATGACTAACTCACCTAAATACAATTGGCAGGTAACTAATCTGCGTAATTATATAAATCTATCTGCAACTAATGCAAATGCCATCACTCAAAATGGAATTACCTACAGCGCAACAGGACAAGGATCTGGTGCTTTCGGCCTTCCAGGCGATGCCTCCCCTCCTTCACGTTTTGTCAAAACATCATTCATGGTACATAACGTAGATTCCGTTAACAATAGCACTGATTTATTGAATCTTGCAGAACACATTATTAATAATGTGGATTTACCATCTGGCTATGTACGCTCAATGGATAATGGAAAAACCGTAAGTGATATCACACAATGGGTCGTGTTTAAAGATATTACTCATAAGATGTTTTATTACCGAACTTATAATGATATGACTTTACGCTCTATTGATATGGCAAAAATTAATTTCTCAGAAGATGCGCTTCCTTTAAAAATGCCTCTGGTTATGCCTCCTTATGTAAAAGCTGTAACGGAGCAGTTTTTAAAAACGAAAGGATAAATAAATAGATAATGAGAGATTTTCGATACCCCTAGCTATTTGTTGGGGGCTTCTACAGCCCCTATTACTGGTATAGCGAAACGGCTATATCGAATACCGCTTTCTTCGTACTTATTCAGCTTGTAATAATCAAGAAAAAATGATTAAATGCTCAAAATTTGCCCACAAACAACTATGGAGCAACCTATGTATACAAAAATTGAAAACCTAAGCCAAAATCCAAATGCCCAATTGTATCTTCGCGCATATGAAGACCAGCAACGCCGTCATCAGCGTTTTCGTTATATGTATAGTGCACTTGCGATTTTAGCTGCCTTCGTGCCCCCTGTTTCTCTAATATTTACTGTAAAATCGACCTTAATTGAACAAAAAACAAAATCTTCTATAGACCTTAAAGCCATAGGATATTGCACCCTGTTTGCCTTATTTCCTTTTGCATCAGGGCTACTAAGTTGGTCTCTAATTGATAACTTTGAAGAGGAACGAAGAAAAAAAGATAAAGTACAAAAACTTTCTTATTGCACTCAGGATTTTACTGAAGAAAAAAACTATTTAAAAGAAACTAAAAATAGAATGCGTAACATGCTGCATATTGAGATAAAGAAACCGTCTGATAAACCAAAAAAAATAGAAATTCATTATCAAGACAACAATAAATCTCATGCAAAGGATCGAGTTGATGTTTATTTAGATAGGGAACAAATGGCTCGTAGAAAGCATTGTCTAAATTATGGAGTTAGTCTGTTTTGGGCCGAGAAGCATGGGCAAGCCCATCACATTCGCCAAGATGACATTACCAAATTATCGCTTTTCTTTCAAAATACGCATGCAGAAAGCATAAAAATAGTGGAAGAATTGAAATCACAATATCAAATTTGAAATTAAACAATCGCATGTTTTCTTGAGTAACTAATATATGAACCTAAGAATTGATTATTTGAAACATCATCCCCATGCAATTAATACCCTAGCAAAAATTTGGCAGGATGAATTAGGAAAGATATGGTGCCCAGAAGTTACTCTGAAGCAAGTTCAATTAAAGTTTGAACAACATCTTCATATAAAGCATTTACCAATTGGTAAAATCGCTTTTGATGAGGACAAGCCAATTGGTATGAGTTGTCTGCGGGGCACAGAAGGCATTCGAGAAGAGCTTACACCATGGCTGGGTGGGCTAGTTGTGTCAAAGGCTTATCAAGGCAAAGGAATAGGCAAGCTTTTAATTTATAGTGTCAAATCCGATGCAAAAAATTTAGGATTTAATTCAATTTATTTATTAACCTTTGACTCAACTTTGCCTAATTATTATAAACAGTTAGGATGGGTAGAAATCGAAAAAAATCACTTAAATGAAAAACCTGTTACTATTATGAAAACCGCTATATAGTCGTAGGGCTTTACTATGCTCACACCAACAATCGTTTGTTTTTTGTCATGGATGAGA
>CAZTYT010000320.1:0-2568 GCA_964618245.1 uncultured Legionella sp.
AAAACTGATACGAGTGCTGCGGGAATAGCCACGGCTACTACCAATGCACTGCGGAAATTACCCAAGAACAGGATTAAGACAATACAAACTATGGCTATCCCTTCAATTACAGTATGGGTAATTTTATGGATGGTTAAATGCACCAAATCGTCACGGTCGATATAGGGCACAATACGTACCCCCATGGGTTTTAACTGCTCTTGTAAAGTATTGACTTTGGCATGAACACCTTTGAGGATTTTACCCGGATTTTCTCCTTTGCGCATGAGCACAATGCCTTGAATGGTGTCAGGATTGAAGTTTTTTCCTAGAATACCTTCACGTTCTTTATGCCCAAACTCTAATTTGCCTAAATTACGAACCAGGATAGGGATGCCCTTATGCTGAGTAACCACCACAGCCCCTAATTCATCAAGGGTATGGATTTGCCCCATGCCACGAATAATGTAGCTTTGTTCACCACGGCTAACTCGACCCCCGCCAGCAAATGCGGAGTTGCTATTAATAGCATTAATCACATCATTTAATGCCAGGTTATAATTTCGCAATTTAATCGGATCGACGGTTAGCTGATATTCTTTGGTAAATCCGCCAAAATTATTGATTTCCGCAATTCCTGGGACAGCCTTTAAGGCAGGCATCACTATCCAACGCTGAATTTCAGAGAGCTCCATCAAGTTTTTAATATCTGATTCCAAAGTATAGCGATAAATCTCGCTGCCAGAACCAATTAAGGGATCCATCGCGGGTTGAATTCCCGGCGGTAAATTAATTTCAGCCAACGCTTGCGAGACGAGGGTTCGGGCAAAATATTCATCAGCACTGTCTTTAAAGATGAGGGTGATTAGAGACAAAGCAAAGGTGCTACTGGATCGCAAAGTGGATAAATTAGGGAGGCTCACTAGTTGGCGCTCTAGCGGGATAGTAATTTGTTGCTCTATTTCTTCAGCTGCAAGGCCAGGCACTTGAGTCGTAATAGCGACTGATACATCGTTTAATTCAGGATAGGCCTCTATGGTCATTTGAGTACAAGCAATATAGCCATAAATGCTAATTAAAATAGCAGCCCCCCACGCAATATGACGTCGACGAAAGCATAGATCAATAAGTTTATCAATCATTAAGAAGGATTCCTCCATTCGTCACTACTCGATCGCCTGGTTTAAGTCCGGACATAATCCGTACTTGATTATTATCTTCTGGGCCTAGAATTACTGCATGGCGTTTAAACACCCAGGGATCAACTTCAAGATAAACTGAAATGGTGTCGTTAATCATTAAAAGAGTAGATAGAGGTACTGTGATTTGCTCTGATTGAGGAATTTGTACATGAATAGAGGCAAACATATTCGGTTGCAATTTTTCATCCGTATTTTCCAACGCAATATGGGTTTGACTGCAGCGAGTATTCGGATCGATAAGCGGATTGACAAAGCTAATTTTTGCTTCCCATTTTTGTTTTGGGTAGGCTGGAACAACAATGGATACTTTTTGGCCTACTGCAACTGAGGCGATAAGACTCTCAGGAACACAAGCAGTGACCCAAATTGGGCTAACATTGGCAAGTACGTATAAAGGAATATTAATATCATTAAGATAAGAACCATCACCATAATTAAGTTCGATGATGATTCCATCAACAGGAGCCTGAATTTGCATCTGATTCTCTTTATTGGCTCCTAAATAGTCCAAAGTGACTTGAGCTCGCTGGGATTCTGCCAATGCTTGATTGTAATTGTTTTGATTTTGTTCAATATCCTTAATAGCATTACCTCCTGCACGATTTACTTTTTGTGCACGTTGTAATGCTTCTTTTGCCTGGTTAAGAATACTTTGTGCTTTAATCAAATCTGCTTGGGCTTGAGCCATGGCAGCTGATTGCAGTATGGCTAGAGTTTGTCCTTTTTTTACTCGCTCCCCCAGCTCGGCATGAAGACTAATAAGTCGGCCAGGCATGGGAGGTAAAATTTTCACCGTTTTACGGTCCTCGGCTTCAACTACTCCTGGAAAAACAACAGTGTGTGGGGCATTTGAGGTTTGTACGGGATTAATTTGTATTTTCGTGCGTAAAGGAGAGCCTTCTGGAATTTTGATTAAATCATTTTCTCGTAATAAATGTGGCGGATGGTTTTTTTTTTGTTGAGAATTACTTACGCAAGCCTTAATGAGGAGGATGGAAATAAAAATTCCTAAAATGCTTATAAGTATTTTTAGAGTTGTTTGAGATTGGGAAGGAAGCTTTTTGTAATGGTCGCGTCCTATCGCAATTAGTGTATGAATGTCCATAAACCAATCTTAGTGTTATTGTGACTGATTGACTCCTAATTATTCCTATAATCAAGGAAACTTCGACATTTATCAAGAAGTTATTATTAAGAAATTATTTACTGAAATCTAAAGTTTATCCAAGGCTAATTTTGATTGTTTGGCTGAAGCCAATCCATTGCTATTGATCGTTTTTTAATTAAAATGATATAATAATCCACACTTTGATGGAGGTTAAACAATGCCTGCTTTCTTTTTAAATTATGGTGGTCCAGGTAGCCGATGGATGGCTGAGGATAGAGA
>CAZTYT010000321.1:0-2562 GCA_964618245.1 uncultured Legionella sp.
GTAAAGTGAAATAAAATCATGGAATTCTGGTAATAAATTCTCTGTATTTTCAATTTATCATGCCACTACCCAAGAATTTATAGGTTTTCTCCGTTTAAAACACGCCATAGATGATTTTGCCCATGTAGGGAAGGGGCACCAAAATGTAGGTGAAATTTTTTATGTTATTGATCAGGCTTTTTGGGGAAAGGGCTATGGAACTGAAATTGCAATTCTTGGAAAAAAATTTATTAAATATATTATTGCTGAAAGCGATGATGAGACTTTAGAAAAGAATATTCAAGAAATCGTTGCTACAGTTCACCCAAATAACGAGGGCTCGAAAAAAATTTTACAAAAAACACTTAAACATCAAGAACCAGGAGCGTTTATAAAATACGATCAACCGCGTTTATTATTTTTTAAACTATTAAAAGAAGAGGCTTCTACCAGTGAATCTAACATTTTAGCAACAAAATGTTAAAAGGGAGAAATTGAATTTGTTGGTATATGCTTTGCGATCCCGAATAAGATACAGGTAGTACTTGCTTGGGATCATTTAAGGATTATGCCGTATTTATTATGCATTAGATATAAGTAGGTGAGTCTGGCCTTAAGTGCATGGTTAAAATAGAAGATTTTTCCTTTCAGCTTCTTTTTAAGTAACTGAATTTCATCTCTAATCAATCCCTTTGATAAGTTGTTTTTTTCATTTGAGTATATAAGAATAATTCATTCAAACAATGAACAATTTCTACAAGGACGTCATTGAAAAGAATTTTATTAATCAGTTTAATGGCTCTGTTACCAATAAAAGTGATTATCGCAGCACATTCAGTAGTTAATTTGGTTATAGGCTATAAAACAGTTTATTTTACTGGCAAAGCAAGCAAAGCGATTGCCATTAATGATCAAATTCCAGGTCCCACCTTACATTTGAAAGAAGGGGATTGGGTAACTATCAATGTGACTAACCATTTAGACAAAGGGACAACTGTCCATTGGCATGGCATTATTGTGCCTTGGCAAATGGATGGGGTGGAAGGTGTGACGCAAACTGCTATTCCTCCAGGTGGCGTTTTTCATTATCGCTATAAGTTAAGGCAATCAGGAACATATTGGTATCATGCTCATGCAGGTTTACAGGAACAGCAAGGTTTATATGGTGCCTTGGTGGTTGCCCCCAAAACTCCGCCATCTTATACCTACAGCAAGGATTTCACGATTGTTTTATCAGATTGGATTAATACGCGGCCAGAACAGGTTTTCGCAAATCTGAAGAAATCGGGTGATTACTATGAGCCACGTTTTCCCCTACAACCTTCTCTTGCCAAGTTTCTACACGATTATAAACAAGCATCACCCAAAGAGCGTGACGCGTTAATCAATGATTACAAGCAAATGCAAAAAATGCGAATGAGCCTTTATGACATTAGTGATGTGGCTTACGATACGTTTTTATTAAATGGACAAACACAAGCTAATCCCTGGTCGGCACAAGTTAAGCCTGGTGATATAGTGCGACTGCGATTCATTGGGGCGGGCGCAGCAACTATTTTTCGGGTGAAAATTCCTGGAACCACCATGCAAATGGTGCATGCAGAAGGAAACGATGTGATACCTTATACTCTCAAAGAGTTTAATATTGCACCAGGCGAAACTTATGATGTTTTAGTGCGCATCAAAAAAAACAAACCATACGTTATCTATGCCGAATCAAAAGATAAAGTCGGAAAAGTATATGGCCTCCTCCAAACGGGGGCAAAACAAGTCATCAATTATCAAAAAATCAGGCCTTTTCCAGAACCGTTACCAGTGACTCGAGAAATGAGAGCCATGATGCAAGCAACCATGCACCAGAGCTCCTCGATGCACCACCTAATGCCAATGAATATGCCCACAGAACCTACACAAATTGGTGATGCAATTACGTCTAATCAGTTTGTTGCGATAACCTCCGCAGGAACAAAGTATGAGCCATTGACTGGGGCTGTTCCTACCAATGATCCTCGAAAGCCTATCGAAGGCGTTATCCGTATGGAACTATTCGGTTATATGGGACAATTTATTTGGTTTATTAATGGGTTGCCGGCTTATAAGGCTAAACCGATCGTTTTGAAACCAGGCAAACGTTATCGTTTTGTTTTTACTAATACCTCGATGATGCATCATCCTATGCATATTCACGGTCATTGGTTTATTTTACGCACAGGAAAAAAAGAGCGCGATCCTTTATTACATACAATTGATGTCCCACCAGGAAGTACAATGACTGCTGATTTGGATACGGATGCAAGTGGCCAATGGTTTTTTCATTGCCATATGCTTTATCATATGGTGGCTGGGATGTCGCGCGTATTTCAATACACGACGCTCTTAGAAATTACTAAGGGGGAAATGAGACCTCAGGATATTTCCAGACAAGGAGCTTATCATAATCGTCCCATAGTGCGTGAAGATGAGGTAAGGCCAATCAACAAAGCTTTAGTAAGACATCCAATGGCACATGCTCCCGGTTTTTGGACGGCTACCTTTTTAGATATAGGCGAAGATCCCTTTCATAATGTGCAATTTCTTACTTAT
>CAZTYT010000322.1:0-2560 GCA_964618245.1 uncultured Legionella sp.
CAATTCTAAAAAATATTTTATGTACGCCGAATATGAATATAAGTCGGTCTAAAAATAAGGAGAGTAAAAATGGATGAGAACTATATTAAAAAAGGAAAACCGATCAATTTTCTCCTGTCCCCGGCGAAAGTTGTAAATAGTCCTGCGGCTGTTATTAAACCAGACTATGTGATGACTGCAGAGCAAATATTGGGATTAGGAATTACAGAAGTTTCCATGTTATGCTCCCCGATCTTGCAAAAAGTCGGTGTGGCTTCACTCTGCGGTAGTAGTGATGGTGGTAAAAGCTATTTATGCCTTTGTCTTGCAATTTCTATTTGCAGTGATGATGAGGAAGTAGTAGGCCTGGAAATTCACAAAGAGCATGGTAGTGTGATTATTGTTTGCACAGAGGACTCCGCTGACGACATTTGTGTAAGGTTGACGAAATTAATTGGGAACAAGAAGCTAAGGCATGGGGCACTGCGTTTCATTTTTGAAACAGGGGATACCCCGAAGAAATTAAAGGAAGAACTGGAACGGCAGCCAGCTGATCTTGTAATTATGGATACATTTCGTGATTTATTTCGGGGCAACTTGAATGACAGTATTGATGTAAGTAAGTTCTTAGAGCCTTATAAAGAACTGGCTAGGAGAAATAGATCCCTTTTTCTCTTCTGCCATCACATAGGTAAAGGAAAAGAAAACAATGCAGCTCCCAGCAAAAATGATGTTCTAGGATCTCAAGGGATTGAGTCAGCTTGTAGAACAGTACTTATGCTAAAAAAAAGAGCCGATTCCAAGCGGGTATTAACCGTGGTAAAAGGTAATCATTTGCCAGAAGAGGTAAAAAATCAAGGCATAGTTTTGGAGTTTGATCCCCAAAAAGGGTTCTGGAAAGCAGAAAATGATTCTATTAACCCTGTCGCGCAAGTAAAGGAGGCCGACTTGTTTCAGAATGAAAAAAGAGTTATGGAGTATTATGATAAATATTACACTAGTCGAAGCGCAGCCGAGGAATTAACAAAGGATGGATATGGAATTGGAAAAACCAAGGTGGCGGAGATAGTTAAAAAACACCGTCCGTCCGTCCAAAACCCTACAGATTAAGCCGGACACGGACAGAAAACAAAAGGGCAGCTCTAAAGTTGCCCTTTTTATTGCCCATTAATTAATCCGTTTAGACAGCTCCTTCCACCCCCCCCGTTTCTTTTCTATACGTAAAGAGGCAATTCCCGGGTGTTTGAAACGCCCTCAGAAGCCACTAGAAGGCCTAAGATAGCTCTAGGTAAAATCTGGGCCATTGCTATCCGTTGAGAAAATGCCGGGCTGAATGGCGCCTCTGAAACGGTTTCAATTTACTAGGAGGGGATGGTAAACCTTGTGATGTAAGGGGATCAGACCTTTTGAAGGGGTTCAGAATTTAATATAGAATTATTTAGCTTGTTCCCCTATGGGTTGATAGATTTCACCCAAACTTACATAGGGCATGAACGGGTACCCATCAATATTTTTTTCTTGTGCAGTTGTTCTATTCACCTGCGGATTACTCATTGTTGGGCAAGGTGTCGAATCCTTTGGAGGCTTGACTTTAGTTTTTACGCCATATTTCAGAATGGTACTATTCATAATCTCTTTTACGCGGTCCGTGTGCTTCGGATGGCAAAGCAATGCATCGTAAATGTAACACACATAAATATCCTCCTGGTTTAGTTGAATAATTACATCAGTCATTATCTCCACTTCCTGCTTAAACATTCTGCGGGATGTTATCTTATGTCCATATTCCGTTTGATACTTCTCAGAAATGACATTTCTCATCATTTCTGGTTGCTGATCTGTATAATATTTGTACAATTTTGATTCTTTCATTTGATCAGCTCTTTTATTAAAAAACGAAAGATGTTCCCTTTTAACTGCCTTTTCTTCAAGACCAAACTCTGAAGCAATCCCACAATGTGTTATCCAGCCTTGTGTTCCTCCGTAATTTGCACTTATTATATTTGGGTGCAAACAACTATAATCACATTCTGCTAACCGTTCATCACCAATCTTAATTAAAGCACGAATCCACCCAGGCATAAGAGTTAAAGAATCAACTACCCTCCCTCCACTTTTATCACTTCCGGGTACTGGAATCATTAAGCCTCCATCAGTCAATGATTTGTATAATTTAATTGCATCTTCTACAAACGATATATTATCGCCTTTAAAATCAAGCCTATTATGTTTGTTTAAATAGGCAAGCCTTTTCCCTTTCTTTGTATGATAATTCAAACTTATAAGCCTTCTTGCTTCAGCATGTATCTCTACAATAGTTGGCAGTGTTATTTGTGAATAAAATTGCAATAGATTTCTGCATATTGGGTTTTCAATCGCATTCCTATATAATCTTTCATTATTCTTAGCTAACAAATTAACTGCGTCCTGTGATTTTAACTCATGTTCAACTATTCCTTTACCTCTATAATTCAGCCCTAGGCGATATTTATAGCTTGTTTCTCCTTTTATGTACTCGTAATTGCACTCAAGTATGGAACCGCCTTTTAAAGGGTACTCTAAAGCTGTCCTGATGTTTTTA
>CAZTYT010000323.1:0-2539 GCA_964618245.1 uncultured Legionella sp.
AAAGTGGTTGAAGGTAATCAATCTTATGCTTGCATCTTAGTTGATGAGGCGCAATTTTTAACTCGCTCCCAGGTTTACCAATTAACAGAAATCACTGATCAATTAGCAATTCCTGTACTGGCTTATGGTTTGCGCACAGATTATAAGGGTGAATTATTTGAGGGAAGTCAGTATTTATTAGCATGGGCAGATGAATTAATCGAAGTGAAAACCATTTGTCATTGTGGACGTAAGGCAATTATGACTTTACGTATTGATGACCAAGGATATGCTACGGCAAATGGCGAACAAGTATTGATAGGAGGAAATAATGTATACTCGTCCACTTGTCGAAAACATTTTAAAAAGAAACAGCCACAGGCCATTACAGATAATAAAAAAATCGCTCTGGCTGACTTGTAGCCTTAGTGCTGTTTCAAAATTATTTATTATATGATGGAGAAGTCCATAGTTCTGGTTGATCAGCAGGTGGTTCCATTAGGCTCTCTGAATTTTTTAAGGAACCACTTTTTTCATAGAAAGATTGATCTGCTTGTTTAAGAAACTCTGACTTTTCAATTTTAGGGCCACCATTCATTGCATTGATTTTATGCTCTTTCCAGTCATTATTAAACTGTTCTTTTTCTTGTGTGGGTAAGCAATTAGAATACATATTGGCCAGTTGATTAATATTTGAATTTTCATCTTTCAGGTTTTCAGTAGGGCGATTAACCCAGGTTACCTGGAATACTTTTGGTGGTCCAGGCGTGTAATGAGTTTGAACATTTTCATCATCTATATTCAAGCCTAGCCCTTTCATTAAATTGAGCATTGTATCTTTTTGTGCATCTACGCCCACCACAGGGCTTTCTTTATTCTGTAAGGTATTAAAAATATCTTTTATTCCTCGCTGAAATTTTGTGTCAATGTCATGCGCTCTTTTTTTAGTTTCATCTTCTATGTATTTCTTTTTTTCAACCATTTGTATTGGTGATGGAAATTGCCTCTCAGCCTCTTCCAGTATTCTTTTTGCCGCTTTTTCCCCCTCAGCTCCACCAAAAAGAAAAGCCATTTGGTTGGCGTAATTATCCTCTTGAAACTGATAGCCATGGATTTTATCTTGCTGGCAGGAGGCTGTTTGCAAAGGTTTCTTTTTTTCACGTTTAGCGATAGGCATCTTTATCTCTCTATCTTGGAGCTCATTTATTTATTATAGTTCAGCTCAGCAATTAGGAAACTGAATGAAATAAGTAGATTATAGAATCTTCTCTTTATTCATGAGAAAAAGCGAGTAAGGATGACTTCTTACTAAAATCGGCCACTACGAAAATCATCCAAAGCTTGCATAACTTCCACTTGAGTATTCATTACAAAAGGCCCATGACGAGCAACAGACTCATGAAGTCTGGCAGCAGCAATTAGCAAGCATTGACTATCTTTTTCAGCTAATAAAGTTAATTGATCCCCATCGCTTAATTTAGCTAGAGTTGCCTCGGGGATTATTTCTTCACCAATACGTATTTCACCTGAAATAACTAATATTATGGCTTGGTAATCTTCTGGTAGTTGCTGATGAACACTACTACCAAGCGGCAATGTTATATCAAAAAATAAAGGTGCTGTGGCAATTCCACTAATGGGTGAGCTAGTTCCTCTATCTGTACGCCCAGCTATCACTTTAATAGTAGCCCCAGACTCTTGTCGCTCTACAGGTAATTCAGTGTTTTGTATGTCTTGATAACGAGGTTCGCACATTTTTTCAGCAGCGGGCAAATTTAACCATAATTGTAGCCCATGTAGACGCCCATTCGCTGTTGAAGGCATTTCTGAATGGACAATTCCTTTACCAGCAGTCATCCATTGCACATCACCAGGGCCAATAACTCCCTTATGTCCTTTGTTATCTTCATGAGTAATGTTGCCATCAAATAAATAGGTAATAGTTTCAAAGCCGCGATGAGGATGAGCAGGGAACCCTGCTATAAAATCCATAGGGTTATTGCTATCAAAATAATCCAGCAATAAAAAAGGATCAAATTCATTGGTTCGCTCTACTCCAATATAGCGATGCAGTTTAACTCCAGCACCTTCGCGAATCATTACTCCATCCATTAAACGCTCTATTTTTATATCGCGCATGGCTGCGCCTCCTATTTAAGCTTCTGATTAGCATAATTTTTTGTAATAAAAAACACGAAAAAGTATTTTTTCTATTTGTTTTGAATCTATCTCTTAAGATGGGGGCAATAGCTAAAAAAAGCAAGGCGAGGAAGAGAAGAAAAAAATGCCCATTTTTAAATGGGCATTTAAGGAAGATATATTTTTACTCGTCATTTTCATGGCATTCTTTGTATTTTTCTGCCATTTTTTCTTCCATTTTTTTCATCATGTCTTGTAACTTAGCTTTTTGTTGAGGATTAAGCACGTTATAAATTTGATTTTTAGCCATCACTTTTGCTTTGATCATATCGCCAACAAGTTTAGCTTTTTTGTCAACCAAATCATTCATTGCAGATTGATCCATATTAGCAGAAGTAGCTTGCTCATTAATTTGCTTGCT
>CAZTYT010000324.1:0-2531 GCA_964618245.1 uncultured Legionella sp.
ATAAAAAATCACGGTAGGTGTCATTCTCAAGTGCATGGACGGCCTCCCACCATTGCTTCAATTCATGCCCCTTGATGTAGGTGCGCTTGCGCTCTTCCTTGTACCATGCCTTAACACGGGTCAGGTACACGACAGGGTTCGCGGGGCAAATATCATAGGTTGCCTGTGCAAAATTAAATAATGCCCGCACGATACGCATGGCCTTATTGGCGGTATAGCTTCCCGATTCTTCGGCTATTTTGGCATGGTACGCACCGACCATGTCTTTTGTAATATCCGTCATCAGCGTGTCTTTCCACTCGCTTAAATGGCGGTCAAAAATATAGCGGTAATCTTCCTGTGTTCGTTCCTTTAAGTTTCTGCGGGTGGACAAATACGCATTTAGCGCGTCTTCCAGTGTAATATTCTGACTGCGCTTTTTATCCTCTTCAGCATTCGGGTCAATGCCCTGCGCCATAAGATAAAGTTTATCCTTGGCAATCTTGCGCGCTTGTTCGGGTGTAAAATGTCCGTGTCTGCCAATGGTGCAACGGATACTACGGCCTTGTATGTCTTTTTGAGCAACGTAGGTTTTTGATTCCGTACCGACAATCAAATAAAAGCCGCGCAATTCACTGTCACAATATGCCATCTGCCCCTTTGCGCTTAAAGGGACGCTATCAACAAACGATTTTGTTATCTTCGCCTTGGGCATGTGTGCGCGCTTCGTAAGGGTGGTATTTTTCGAAGCTATAACTCAAAACGCAAAACAAAACCAAGCGAAAAATAAAAATATGTTAGATAAATCAGTATCTTATACCGAACCATAGGGTTCTGTATGGCTGGGTATCAGTCAGTACAAATTACCTCTTTTAAGTCAATTATTCCTTTTGCCTGATTTTATTGATAGAACGCATTGAGAAATAATTTTTGAGCGGATAAAATTATGTACAAAATATACCATGATAGTCTTCAAGAAGGTGTTTGGTTCAAAGAGCTACACGCAACTCTACAAAATGCCCTTCTTTTACCATTTCCTTCAGCTCAAGAAATAGAACTGCACCATCCACAGCTAAAAAATGCTCTCTCCTTTGATCGGCCAGACATAATTCTTTGTGATAATGAAGAACCTATCCTCGTTGTTGAAAGAACTGTAGAGGTTCCATCAGGACATAATGTTGGACAAAGATTTGCTCGGCTTGTAGCAGCAGCTAAGCACAACATTCCCGTAGTTTATTTTGGACCATATGCCGCATATAAGCATGGGGGAGATACTCAAGGTCCACGATATATGAATCTTCGGTTATTTTATGCACTTGAAAAGATGGGGGAAATTTATGGAACAGCAATAAGCGTCATAAATTGGCCTGTAGATGAAGATTATGAAATAATTCGCGGAGCCGAAAAAGATATTCGAATGATCGAATATTTGAATTGTTTTTTTGAACATTACGAAATTTCAGGATTGGAAGGAATAAATCATCATATACAAATATCAGAGTTTGAAGAAGCGCAACGAGCTGAGCGTCTACATTTTATAACTACTGAAGTTCGTAGGTCAGAACAATATGACTCACCCCCCAGCTCTTTAGTAATTAAGGGTAGGAACCAACTTCAAGCTGATACGGGTCATCAAATACTAAATCAGCTTTCCGATAAAGAATGTGTTCTTTATAATGTTGGAATGACCTATGTGCGCTCAGATCCTTATACTGGAATGGCGCTTTTATATTCATTTTTGTATTGTGGAGGCCTTGAGAATCGAAACAGAAATCTTGTCTTATATTTCCCCAATATTACGATAGCTTTGTGGCAAACGGCAGCAGCGAATGCGCGAAGAAAAGATGTTAGGTTATACAAGATGGTATCTGACGCTATAGTATTTAAAGACGGATGCCTCTTAAAGGAGGCACTATAAATTCTTTCTCTTTTTATAAATAAGTATGTGCTCCTCTCCCATTTTATTGGCACGACGATTAACCCCACTCCGCGTCAAATGAAGCACTTTTTCGAACCCATAAAGATTAGCTGAAGTATCTGACATCTCAGATAGATCAACTATCTCCCCTTTTACTGTGGGATTTCCAACAAGAATAAAGAAATATTTATTAGGCTTTAATACTCTGTGCGCCTCAAAAAACATCCTTCCATAATCATTTTGAAATCTAGTTACCACATCTTTACTTTGTCTTTTTCCACCCGTTAGCTTCAGATCAAGATCTTTTGGGTTATGCCCCAACCAAGTCAGGCTCAATAAGCCATATTCTGCATAAGGGACGCTCCCAATGTATGGGGGATGTGTAATTATACAGTCAATACTTTCTGCCTCTATAGGCATAGAAATATTTGAGCACTCCAGCACCATCGGCTTGCAATCTTCTGGTATTTTTTCACCCAACATTTTTACTGATTGAATAATCTCATGCAGCCTTCGAATGAATTTTGGAATAGCTGAGTATTGGCTTCCCTTATTTTTATCAAACATTACATTCGGATATCCACTATGAGCATTACTACATTTTCTTAAAATGTCACTTAATGCAACTAACGCG
>CAZTYT010000325.1:0-557 GCA_964618245.1 uncultured Legionella sp.
ATATTCGCCATTATTGGTGTTCTTCACGAACAAAGAGGTTGTGCAAGAGTTGCAGGTGTTCTTCACCTGCAACGTGACAAGTTAACACTTCGCGAATTTAAATGTATATGGATATTGTTTGTTAATTTTAATATGTCCCCGTTAAAACATCACTCATGTTAGGATTATCACGCAAGAATATCATTTCTATTTTTCAATCTAATATTTCACTTATTGTCAAACGTCTTACTTGCATTAATCAGCGAAGGCTAACCTTAATTAATACTGTTTTAATAAGTATTTTTTTGATTAGCTCTAACTCATTTGCACAGCGCATTAACCTTGGTAAAGTATTGTTTTTAGGTGGGGATAGCTGCCATGCAATTTGCTATGATGTATTAGAAGATAATGGAGATATTGTATATACAGGTGAGAGCAATTGTAATGCTAAAGGTGATATTCCTTCAACACCTTACGGTGGATTTAATATAGTAATAGGAAAGCTTGATAGTAATTTTAATAAGAAATGGATAAAAACATTTGGTGGTAATAAAGATGATAAGGGCGTATCCATTTGC
>CAZTYT010000325.1:567-2531 GCA_964618245.1 uncultured Legionella sp.
CATTTGCAAAGCTATAGATGGTGGCTATTGTACGGTATCGACCACTGCATCTCCTGATGGAGATATTTCCGGTTTTTATGGGACAACTGACTTATTTGTCATGAGATTAAATGATGACGGAGATATTATCTGGAAAAAGAATTACGGTGGGCCTGCGTCTGAAGAGGCCCTTTCGATTGTATCTACTCCTGACAGCGGCTATGCTATTCTTGGTGTTACAAATGGTGCTGGCGATGATATTCCCTTCCAATATTCATCTTCTCAATTTGTGATGGACTGGGTGTTAATTAAGATAGATAAAAACGGCAATAAAGAATGGGTAAAAGTATTGGGAGGGAAAGGTGATGAATATGACCAAGGAAAGTTGCTATATCTAAATAATAATCTTTATTTGGTTGGCGGTAGTGAATCTACAGATTTTGAGTGTAACGATAATAGCTGGCATGGAAGTAAGAAGACTTCCTACAATTACTACGTATTAAAATTAGATAATTCAGGAAATCTTATATGGAGCAAAAGTTTTGGAGGAAGTAGTAGCGAAGTGCCTGATGATGCAATATTGGATGAAGCAGATGGTTCGATTGTAATTGTGGGGCAAGCATCTTCCAAAGATTATTTTGTTTCTAATAACTATGGTGATGAAGATGTATGGCTTGTAAAAGTAGACACAAACGGGAATTACATATGGGGCAAAGTGTATGGTGGAAGTAGAACAGAAATATTTATGTCCGTAAGCAATGTTGATAATGGCTATGCATTTTATACTTCCACATATTCTAATAATGCTGTTGGAGGAACAGATGGATGGCTATTTTTTGTTGATAAGAATGGTAACAGGATTTGTGATAAACTAATTATAGGAAATAGGTTTGAGGATAGAGCATATATAATTCCATACAATGGTAATTTCATTATTTCAGGAGAAACTAATTCAGACAGTTTTAGCGATGGAGTAAAAACCGGAAATACTGGTTTCGGGGAAGATATATACTTTGGTAAGGTGTTCTTCTTCCCTACAGCTGTAGAAGCAACAAAAAAAGAGGTATCGAAAAATTTCAAAGTATATCCTAACCCTGCCAATACAAATTTGTTTATTGAGGTAAACCCTAAAGACCAGCCGGGTATTGCAAAGATTTATGATAAGGTTGGGCGTTGCGTGTTTTCAAAAGCATGTAATGAAATCAAACTAAGGCATACAATTGATATAAGCTATTTGGTTGATGGGGACTATTATATCACATGGCAAAGTAATGTAGGAATTGTTTATGGGCTAAAGTTTCAAAAAATATAATTATCACTATAAAAGTATCACGTATGAAAGTTCTGTATTTCTTCGCGATCATTTTTACAATGTTTATATTCAATTCGCCTTTGTTGCTGTTCTTCACCAATAAAGAGGTGGTACGATAGTTATATACAAAGAACATTTTTTAATTATTTATTGTGCTTTTATTTGTATATTTGCTATAGTAAATAAACCCTGAAAACCCTATAGTATGACACCAGAAAACCTTGCTGATTGGGCGGTATTAAAGTCTGCTCACAAAACATTCATCACACACTACCTGCGCACACAAAACAAAAGGCTGGCATACAAAGAAGCATATCCCAATGTAGCTGATGGCGATAGCCTGCGTTCTGCTACCAATCGCCTGTACAGGCAGCTACAGCCTTTTATTGAAAGCCTCACTGCACATGCTACCACATTGGCGCTCAATGAACTGATGGCGGAAGCCAAAGAAGTTATCAAGACCAATATTTGCACATTGCAACAACGCAGAGAAGTATTGGGTAAAATGATAACCGGGCAGATGCAGGTAAAACGCCACATCCGCCTGCGAGATACTATTGTAGAAGTGTATGACGATGTCAGCCCCGCCGCACTTGTCCGTGCTATAGACCTCGACAGTCGTCTCGCTGCCAACAAATACAAAGAGAAAATAGAACAACCCAAACAGGAAAAA
>CAZTYT010000326.1:0-608 GCA_964618245.1 uncultured Legionella sp.
GCAATGAGTAGCCCGATTTCTGTTTTTGCTGAAGTTTGTTCCATGCATTTCCTGATGGAATTCACCCCAAGCTCATTAACTCCTCCGATTAGTTTCCTTTTTTTCTCACCGACAAGATACTCAGGATAATTTTCTATGACAGAATACCTGTTCTCAATGTCCATTGCATGAAGCATATCTAATGTTGGAGCACTAAGATGTCCTCCTGTTTTATTTAAAATATCTTCGCTAGCCACTTTCTGTTGGGGAACATCAGAAGCAATACTCAAAATTTCTATAGAAGCCATAACAATCTTCTCCTAACATTTTATAACTAGTTAGAAGGCATATGTTTCTGTTTTTATGCGTAATGGTGTTATTTTTATGGACAGAAAAGCAATACAGCCATAAACAACAAGCAATTGTTGGTTCTAGTTATACATCAACTAAATAGAGCATAGTATTAGATATTATTTATAAAGAAATCTAAAAGCTATACACATTCACTTTAGCACACTTTTAGGTGCGGTGCACAAAATAGTGTCAAATTTATTTGTTATTTGCTTAATTAATTTTCTAAGAAGCATTAGCACTTCTGGCCAAGAAGCGGTACAATTCGCCTTATTTGC
>CAZTYT010000326.1:618-2527 GCA_964618245.1 uncultured Legionella sp.
AAAAAAAACTGACAGTGAAAACAAGTATCTTATATAAGCGTCTAATTACATATATTAAGCCTTTTTGGCCTGTTTTAGCCCTGGGCATTGGGGCTAATATTCTTTATTCTTTGATTGATGCTGGTTTCACCTACATGATGCGGCCTTTTCTTGATAAAGGATTTATTAATATTGATTTGGATTTTATTAAAAAAATTCCTTACATTGTCCTCGTTGGTATTACTTTAAGAGGTTTGGTCAGCTCTTTGGGTAGTTATTGTATGACCTGGGTTGCTCGTTCAGTGGTGAGAATATTGCGCGAACGGGTTTTTACTCATGTATTGCGTTTACCCGCTGATTTTTATGATGAAGCAACCTCTGGGCAGTTACTTTCTAAAATCCTTTATGATGTAGAACAAGTTGCGCAGGTTAGTGCCGAAGCTTTAACTGATTTTGTTCAAAATACTTGTTTAATTTTGGGGTTATTGACGGTGATGATGGTTCTTTGCTGGCAATTATCCCTCATGTTTTTATTAACTATTCCTTTTGTTGGTTTGATAGTGAATTACACCAATAAACGTGTACGTCGTATTAGTCATAAAGTGCAAAAAACGATGGGAGAGGTTACAGAAATTGCGAGTGAAGCAATTGATGGTTATCGAGTAGTGCGAATCTTTGGTGGCACGATTTATGAAGAAAAAAAATTTAGTAAAGCCATTGAGCGCTCTCGACAAAATGATATGAAAGTCGCAGTCAGCAAAGCCATTAATGTCTCTGGAGTACAGATTGTAATTGCGATAGGCATCGCAGCAATTATCGCAGCAGCTATTCAATTATCAACAGTGGTTATTATCTCTGCCGGCTCTTTTTTGGCAATTATTGCAGCAATGTTACAGTTAATTAAGCCGATGAAAACCTTAACTACCTTAAATGCGGTTATTCAAAAAGGCCTGGCAGGTGCTGAAAGTGTTTTTAACCTTTTGGATAAGCCAATTGAACCAGAACAGGGTAGTGTATTAACTCAAAGAGCTCAGGGAGCAATTGAGTTTAAACAAGTTTCTTATGCTTATCGGCAGGGAAAACAAGTTTTGCATGATATTAATTTTACCATGGAAGCAGGGAAAACAGTTGCTCTAGTCGGGCATTCCGGAAGCGGAAAAACAACAATTGCCAGTTTATTGCCTCGTTTTTATGAAGTAAGCGAGGGAGTGATCATGCTCGATGGTATCCCTATTAACGAAATAAACTTGTCGAGCTTACGTCAGCAAATGGCTTTAGTTAGCCAAAATGTGACTTTATTTAACGATACACTCGCAAATAATATTGCTTATGGACGCTCTGACGTCAGCCATGAGCAAATTATTCATGCTGCCAAACTTGCTTTTGCTGATGAGTTTATAAGTAAATTACCGGAGGGTTATGAGACGCAAGTAGGTGAAAATGGCATTTTATTATCTGGTGGTCAACGACAACGTATTGCGATTGCTCGGGCGATTTTAAAAGATGCGCCTATTTTGATTTTGGATGAGGCAACCTCTGCTTTAGATAGCGAATCAGAGCGTTATATTCAGGCAGCTTTGGAAGAGGTCATGAAAAATCGCACGACTTTAGTGATCGCCCATCGATTATCTACTATTATGCATGCGGATAAAATTATTGTGATGCATCATGGGCATATCGTAGAGCAAGGCACTCATCAAGAGCTTCTTGAATTACAAGGGCATTATGCGCAACTTCATGGTGTACAAGAGATTAGTCCAATCTACGAGGAAGTAACAGCCTAATGTTAGAACGTTTATGGTATGGAAATCATTTTTTACAATGGCTCTTACAGCCATTGTCTTATGTATACCGTCTGGTAACAGTAATAAGACGAGGGTATCTGGAGCGCTTTTGCCAAATCAATAGCCCTGTACCGTTGATTGTAGTG
>CAZTYT010000327.1:0-2526 GCA_964618245.1 uncultured Legionella sp.
AATAGTAGGTTTTATCTCCCGCATATCTTGAGAGAGGATAAAAGTAAGTAATCATATTAACAGTAGTTACAATGACAATAGTTAAAAAGGAAAAGAAAAATGTGTATTTTTTATGCTCTTTCAAAAGCATTGCAAATAATGAAAATAAGAAAGCGTATACTATTCCAACAAAACTAAAATAGTAAAAAGCAAAAGTCCACCATCCTCTTAAATCCACATTAGAATATTGTATAACAAATGAAATGAGGGTGCTTATGATAAAACTATAAAATACCAAAAATAAATCTTGCCAAAACTCCTCAGTTTTATCTTCAGGCTTTTCTTTTAGAGATAGTGAGTTATTCTTTGCCCATAAAGATATTAATCCCAGAAGTGGAAATGTCATTAAAATATCTGAAGCTGTAATTCCATTAGAAAAAGCATTTAACATTAAAAATAATAAATATAATCCAAGTATAAGAAAGGATAGAGGGTTTAAGTTTTTGAATGAATGTGCTTTTAACTTTGACATTGTGTTCCTAATAAGTTTGATTTTCGCCTTAACAAAATTGGTTGTATTTATTACAATCACGCTCCCAAGAAAATAATGGAATGAGAAAATGAAAAGAAGTTATCTTTTATTTACAGCCTTGCTAAGCCCACTCAATGGAATATGTACCACAGTCTTACCTATATTACCAGCCGAGATCGCGGGACGTGATTTAAGCGTTACGGGCCTTGGATGGGTGGGGCACGTTGGTATAACTATGGCCGATAATTTAACAGATGTTGCTCCATGGGTAGTCGAAGTATTAAATGATCCTAATCGTACGGTTCAAGTAAATTACCTTAGTACCTTTAAAAAATTATCTCCATACTGGGGAAGTAGATATGGTATTGCAAATGATAGAACCAGAACATTACTTGTATTAAAAGATGCAAATGCCCAACGGTGTTTACGGTCAAAGTACACTAAGACCACGTTTTTTTGGCCAGCAACGGGTAGCCTTACTGGCTATTCTACAGATACTTGTAAAACAGAGGCTATGGGACAATTTAGATGCGATACATTCATGATGTATGTTTATTCTATAGGAAATTATTTTGTATTAAAAAGTGGCGTGCCACTTCCCAAAAATGTATTTGCCTCATTCCCCTATGGGAATGGTGATGGTCCTCAAGCATTTGATGGTCTTCATGAACCTACAGATAACAATTCTAATACTCTGTATTCTTTAAATACGCTTTCCCCAAATGACCTTAAGAGTGTAACTTTGGAGGACTTCACTTCTATAATCGATAATCCTGAAAATGCTAATAAGCCTAATATCGCAGATAAAATTTGGGATATATAGGTAATCCCCCCATTTTTAATCGAGGCTAAAAGTAGAGGCTTAGGCTACTAGAGCCAATTTTTGCCTTGGAGTAATTCCTCCCATAGCAGTATTAGGACGTTCATTGTTATACGTCCATAACCATTGTGTCGCATGTAATTGTACCTCAGCAATATTTTCAAATAAATATTGGCTTAACCAGTCATACCGAACAGTACGGTTATACCGTTCAATATAAGCATTTTGCTGTGGATTTCCCGGTTGAATAAAGATCAGCTGTATCTGATTTTTATCCGCCCACTGCCTCAACAATTTACTGATGTATTCGGGACCATTATCACAGCGTATCTGTTTTGGCTTACCTCGCCATTCAATGATTTGATTAAGAGCCCGTACAACTCGCTCCGCTGGTAAAGATAAATCGACTTCTATTGCAAGACCTTCACGGTTGAAATCATCAATCACATTAAATAGTCGATAACTGCGTCCATCAGTTAATTGATCATGCATAAAGTCCATCGACCAACATTCATTGATTGCTGTGGGCACAGCCAGGGCTTCTGGTTTTTCCCTTATTAACCGTTTTTTGGGCTTTATTCGCATGTTGAGCTCTAACTCCCTATAGATTCGATAAACTCGTTTGTGATTCCAGATAAAACCTTTAACATTACGAAGATATAAAAAACATAAACCAAAACCCCAATTGCGCTGGTTCTGTGCCAGTCGCAACAACCAATCCGC
Organism: uncultured Legionella sp.; assembly: GCA_964618245.1. Lineage (GTDB taxonomy): Bacteria > Pseudomonadota > Gammaproteobacteria > Legionellales > Legionellaceae > Legionella. Next base: position 2,055 of record CAZTYT010000327.1, read on the forward strand.
GATTGTTGCATTTTCATCGTTTAATTTTGGTTGATATCGATAACACGTTTCACTGATGCCAAACAGTTCGCATGACAATCGAATGGGAATATCCATATTACTCAACGCCTTTTTCGCCAATTCTCGTCGACGAGACGGTGTTACCACTTTTTTTCAATGGCCTCTTTAAGGATTTCCGCTTTTAGTCGCTCTTCAGCATACATCTTTTTAAGTCGGCTATTTTCAGCTTCCAGTTCTTTTAAACGCGACATCATCGATGCATCCATACCACCATATTTTGCGCGCCATTTATAAAATGTCGCTGCGCTAATGACATGTTCTCGGCATAGCTCTGAAACAGGCGTCCCATTTTCGGCTTGTTTTAGAATTGAGTGTATTTGGCTGTCTGTAAATTTTGATTTTTTCATGCAGAATCTCCTGCGCTTAGATTACGAGAAAATTCTACTTTTAGCAGCATTTATTTTTCGGGGGG
>CAZTYT010000328.1:0-2525 GCA_964618245.1 uncultured Legionella sp.
AATAAAGGATTGAATAGCCTTTAGTTAACTAGAAAGCTTTTGTTTTTTTTATAAAAATGAAGCTTATTTATTTTTTTTAAGATAATTCGAAAGAATTACTTCACATGCCGAGTTAATTTTCGTACAATACACGGCATTTTTTACGTAACCACTCTAAAGTAGAGGAAAATAATGGTCGTTATACGTTTATCACGAGGTGGCGCCAAAAAGCGTCCGTTTTATCACATGGTTGTTACTGACAGTCGCAAACGTCGCGATAGTAATAGCATTGAGCAAATTGGTTATTTCAACCCTGTTGCACGTGGCCAAGAAATTCGTTTACACATCGACATAGAAAAATTAAACGAATGGCAAAAAGTAGGTGCACAATTATCTGATCGTGTGCGCGCTTTAGTAAAAGAATTTAACAAAAAAGCAACTGCTGCTTAATAACGTGAGTAATCAGGGAAACTGGATAATAGTTGGTCGTTTTGGACGACCTCATGGTATTAAAGGCTTTGTAACAGTTCATTCTTTTACTGAGCCCTATGATAATATCTTGAGGTATACAGATTGGCATGCCTTCATTCAAAACCAATGGCAGCCACTTAAAATATTGAATGTCCAAATGCAAAGTAAATCAATTGTCGCCCAAGTTGAAGGTTATCCTGAACGCGAACAAGTAGCTCGGCTAACTAATATTGATATTGCTGTTTGTAAAGATCAACTTGATAAGTTGGAATCTGGCGAATATTACTGGCATCAGCTAATAGGAATGAATGTAGTCAATACTAAAGGCGAAGCTTTTGGTAAAGTTAGTGAGATAATTCCTACTGGCTCTAATGATGTACTGGTAGTGCAAGGTGAAAAAAGGCATTTAGTTCCTTATTTACCTGGCCAATTCATATTAGATATAAATACTAGCCAACAGCTTATCACTGTTGACTGGGACATGGATTTTTAAGGTGCTTCATCTTGGGGTTATTACCTTAATACCTGACATCCTTAATGCACTACATTATGGCATTACGGGTCGAGCAATAGAGCAAGGTTTAGCGAAAGTAGAGCACTGGAACCCGCGTGATTGGGCTCCCAGACCTTACAGGCAGGTTGATGACAAGCCTTACGGTGGTGGACCGGGAATGGTTATGATGTATGAGCCATTGCAAGGAGCTATCGAAGCAGCACGTAGTCAAATGCCAAGCCACTGCAAAACGATTTATCTAAGCCCGCAAGGTAAAGTAATTCGTCAGCGGGATTTAAATCAAGTGGCAAATGACTTGCAGCCTTTGCTATTTATTGCAGGCCGATATGAAGGAATTGATGAGCGCATTCTTCACCATTATGTTGATGAAGAGTGGTCTCTTGGAGATTTTGTTTTAAGTGGTGGTGAGCTGGCTGCTGCGGTATTTATCGATGCAATTATTCGTTTAATACCTGGAAGCCTGGGGCATCTTGGTTCAGCAGAGCAAGATTCGTTTATGAATGGCTTGCTGGATTGTCCTCATTATACTCGCCCCGCCAGTATTAATGGATTAGATGTTCCTCCGGTTTTGCTCGGTGGTAATCATAAAGACATTGAATTATGGCGAAGAAAACAATCTCTGGGCAAAACCTGGCTTAAACGTCCAGATTTGCTGGAGAAAATAGAATTGAATGAAATAGACCAGCGTTTACTTGCTGAGTTTAAGTACGAACACGGTGATTCCTAAATGGGAAAAACCAATTTGAGGAGTAGTCCATGACTAATATTATTGACCAACTAAATGCTGAGCAAATGCAAGGCAAAGAAATCCCTGATTTTAACCCAGGTGATACTGTTCTGGTTCAAGTGAAAGTAATCGAAGGAACCCGTGAGCGTTTACAAGCTTTTGAAGGCGTCGTAATTGCAAAACGTAACCGTGGATTGAACTCAGCTTTCACTGTACGTAAAATTTCTCACAACGTGGGTGTAGAGCGCGTATTCCAAACTTACAGCCCAATTGTTGATAGTATTACTGTAAAAAGACGTGGTGATGTACGTCGTGCCAAGCTTTATTACCTACGTAACTTAGCTGGCCGCGCTGCACGTATTAAAGAAAAGTTAGCAACTAAAAAAGCAGATTAATTTTAATGCATCTCTGCTCAAGCAGAGATGCATTTTTTTGCTAATTCCATCTCTCTATATAACATTGGAGAAGTTTAGGCTTGTTTTAAAAAACATACTGCCCACTTATCTATTATCCACAATACCATAAAACAAGCACATCGATACTATCCTAATGATAATCTACTGGTTTAGTGTATCACTTAAAGAGGAAGTATTTGGCATCTCGACGGGTGCAAAAGCTTTAAACCAGGTTATTCCATAAGAAATAAACGAACTGACTATCTTCTCCTCCAGAGAGGGAGGTAAAATCTGCTGTAAATACTCTTCCTCCCAACTTTCAAGTTCTTGGTCGCGAAGTTCTTTAATAAAGGATTCAATTTTCGTACTGACTTCAATAGTCAATTCATTTTGTTGTTCAAGGTAAGTACAAAAACTGTTAACTGTTTCCAGTCGTACT
>CAZTYT010000329.1:0-2525 GCA_964618245.1 uncultured Legionella sp.
TACTTGCTGTACATTTTAAATCTACTGCTGCTAAGGAATTCTTTACTGAAATCAGTAAAAACCAACAAGCAATCGCCATGTTAAGACGCATTCCGGCACCCATTGCTGCAACTCTGGCAAACAATGTCACTCCGCGCAATCTACAAGGTTATAAAGCGCTTAATTTGAAGGAACAAGCTGTTTTTATTTCTCAATATGCCAAATGCAAGATGCAAACCTGTTTAAGCGCTTCAAACAGACAACGAAGTACGCGCACCTCTTAAAACTTAAGGTTAAAGCTACCTATATAGTACTTACACCTTATTTCAGCTGCACCCCCCTCTCCAGCACTCAGGCCCTACGATATTACAAAGCTTAATGCTATGCTATTAATTAGATAACCGCTGGCGTTTGACTATATGATACGTAGATTGGCCTTTTGCGTTCTCTCGATATTGATTATGGCTGTAAGTTCTGCCGGCGGGGCTATGGCTAATGAATCTAGTTACGCTGTTAAAATTAATAGTCGTCTAGGCCCCACCCCTGTTCCTAAGGGCGTCAAACCTTTCATTGTATTTGACAGCAAAGACATGCCTGTTATCTACTTTGACGACATGCCTTATCAAGATATCTCGATGAAATGTGATGCGGCCTCAAGCTCAGAGTACTATTATTTCCCTGTTTACCCAAGAATCTATTACTCACCTTGCCCTACTCGCACACTGGTTGCCAAAAACAATAACGACCTCGTATGGAAGTTTCCGCTTGATAATTACGAAGGTGAACCCATCGGCTATTCTCAAGAAGCCATCATTTTACATTCATTCGAAAAAGGTAAAATTGACATTCTTTCGTTTGAAACTGGCAAAGTTATTAATTCAGTATTAACAAATCAACTTAATTGCACCGATTACCCTCGCTCTGGATTCTATGACAAAGCAAACAACAATTTGTATATTTATTGCAACGAGGGTGTGTTTAAATCATTTAATTTACAATCCAAAGAATCCAAAACGGTATTTGAACCAGAACGCCAATTCCTTAGTAAAGCTGTCGTCGAAATTGGTAATATTAAATTAGACTCCAGTGGCCGCTTTATTATTTTTTCTGAAGCAATGCCTTCACGTTTACAAAGCTGGGGCGGTATTGCCGTTTATGATCTCGTTAATAAAGAAGTTATTTACAGAGAAAAAGTCTATCACTGGTCTTGGCATGTCGATATCGCCGTTGGGAAAAATAAAGACTTTGCTATCGCCTATCGATGTGGCGATGACAATGTTGATAAAATATGTGGAACGTATTATCAAATTGTTCCAAAGAATTGAAGATAACATCTCAAATATTTAGTCAATGCTATTCAATGATACCTATTAAAAGAACACTGTTCTTTTCTTAAGCAATTCTCTACCGCGCCGTTTATCCGTGTCTATATTATAAAGCAACGCATAACATGAGTAACCATGATAACCATGCATTATTTGTATCTAGTACTGGCAATAATTGGTGAGGTCATTGCGATTAACGCTTTAAAGTCCTCTGGAGAATTTACCAAAGTGATCCCTGTCATTGTGGGCATTGTTGGTTATCTTTGCACATTTTATTTCCTAGTATTGGCTTTACGCGTTATTCCAATAGGTATTGCTTATGCTATCTGGGCCGGTGTTGGTATTATTATTATTGCAGCAGCAGCCTATTTCATCCACGAACAAGCGCTCGATTATCCTGCTATAATCGGCATTTCTTTAATTGTCCTTGGTGTAGTGGTAATACAACTATTCTCTTCAACCGTCCAAAATGCTGGCTAAATTGCTTTATTAAGCTAGGGACTTTTGTTACTATCTGCAAAAAATTGCACCAGGATAGTACCCATGCTCGAATTTAAAATTAGTAAAGAAGAACAGCAAATTATCGACAATACCAATCTGCTTGTTCATATCTGGGAGCCGTTACTTGATAGCAATTCAAGAATTTTAAGCAACGAAGGAATTCTGACTTTAGACGCCCATGAAAGGGTTGATTTCCAAAATGACCTTATGTCTCTGACAATACTTTGCGAAGATTTTAATGCACTACTTCAAAAAAGAGCAAATGCACTTAAGGCACCCTTTATTCCGAGTTTGCAAGCCTATTATGCTCTGGGTCAACGCTACCAAGGACTAATCACTTTGGCAGCAAAGGTGACTTCCGTTATTTTAGATAAATGTTATGATTTTTTATCACATGTTCAAACTCGCATGGACAAGCTAAGCCATGTCGAACAAGACGTGATACAAACATTAACCGATTTATTAATGGATAAATTCCGTGACATCCACCATTCACTACTAGAACTAACCGCAAGTAAACAATTAGCGCTGACTGAAATTTTAATGGTCTATGGACAGGTAACTTTGGAAAATGGCGAGGTGCAAGAAACCTTTGAAGGCCGCAATATAATCCAGCGTCGTCTGCTCATAGGAGAGTTTACGCACAATGGCTCCCTCATTCACATTAAAGCACAGCTGCAGGCGCATTTTTCACCGACCATTCCATCACCACTGACGACG
>CAZTYT010000330.1:0-2517 GCA_964618245.1 uncultured Legionella sp.
CATTTGCGTAATAGATTAATTCGGTGTTTTTTATAATTTCTGGTAATACAAAAAAGAAAAAGAGAGTCTGTTCCAAGCGATTACTACTGTTTTAGACAAATTTAAAGAGTTATCAGCATCAGGTAGTTTAATACAACCCTTTGTCAGAGAACTTCTGCAATTAAGCTCCACTAGCATAAATCATACCTTGGTACTTCAATCTCAAAATTTGGAGAAAGATTTTAACTATTTGCAAGAATCTATAGATAGCCGCTTAGTGCATTTTTTCAGTGCGTTATTGCAATTAAAACAGGATGAAAATAGCGATCTAACTTTTCTGAATGAAATTATTAAATCGGAAGAATATGAGAAATTATCTAACTATCCTTCAACAATTAAAATCACTTATTTTTCTGAAAAGCTGGCTGAAAAAGGGCTGGATAAATATAAGATTGAGGAACTGGCTACGAGCTATGAAGAGCAATTTGCTAATACTCTTGACGATTTTGCAAAGCTTTATCAGCAAATCCAGATCTTTCTTGGTGACTTGGCTACCTTACGTAGTATTATCCCGAATGAAACAATTGAAGTAGATGAAACAGGCTTGTTAAAACAGGCAAATGAGTTAATCGCAATTGCAGCAGAGCGATTTTATAAAGAAAGGCCACAGGCACTTCCCCCTGTTGCTGAAGCAGATTCATTTATGAAATTGGCAGAACAATACGCTATTGATAATTTTGGTGTAGTTGATCGCCAAAAAGGAAAAAATAGCGGAACAGAAAAAACAAATACGACAAGACATTGGGCCCTTAATATCTATACTTATTTCTGGCCTTCTAAATCGGTGATTGGAGCTGAGCCTAAAGTTATTGCTACCACTAAAAGTGAGCAAAGCACCATATCGCCTACTGTATAGTATTAACATTAGGCGATATAAAGCTAATGCAGACGCACGCAATGATGATTAATAAAAAGCTTCTGCAAGGTCTCAGACTACTTTTCTTTAAAGCCAATGTCGTTAATATTTATGGTAAGCAGTATGTTTTTTATGAAAAAAAGTTATGCTACTATGCTCATGGAAGTAATATATACAATTCTATATTAACAACTTAAGGATAAATTATGCGTTTAGGATTGGTAGCCTTTAGTCTTGCCAGCACTTGTCTCTGTTCTTCAATCAGTTTTGCTGGTGAGTCTGGAATTAAATCATTTGCTCCTGCTTACCGACCTGTTATTACTGCTTTTGGTGGTTATGCCAGTATTAATGCAGGTAGTTCAGGGACTTTTATTGGAACTGACGATAATGTTTTTATTTATCGTGCCTCATCAGATGGAAATAATGATGGTTTTGGTGGAGGTTTTTTAGGTATTGAACACGCATTGCCTTGGTATAATTTATTTGGCCAGTTAGGAGTTGAATATAGTTACTTTGGTGCAGTCAATGTCAATGGTGTTCATACTGTTGGTATTGAGCCAGGCACGTCAACTTTATATACCTATGGTTATAATTATCAAACCCAACAAGTACTTGCATCAGCAAAACTATTAGCAACTGCTTATCAAATTTATCATCCTTATGTTTCTGCAGGAATTGGTGCAGCCTTTAACAAAATGAGCCATTACCGGGCTCTAGCAGCGGAAGTAGGCAGCCTTAACCTGACCCCTGGTTTCAGTGGTCATACTGAATCTGATTTCAGTTATAGTGTAGGCGCTGGCATAGACGTTGATGTCAATCAAAATTTCAGAGTTGGTTTAGGCTATCGCTTTAGTGGCTTTGGCGATGCGTCATTAACACATGGAGCAATAATGATAAATAATTATGCTTATCCAGTGCCTTTTACTTTAAGAGCTAATGATGCCTATGCCAACCAATTAATTGCACATATTAGCTATGTGATGTAATTCTATTTTCAACAGGACGTTAAATATGAATAAAAAATATAATTTCGCTTTATCGCTTGTTGCTACTTTTGTTTCAACGTATGCAATGGCTGCTTCAAATTTTACTATTAGCCCTAAGGCTGGTACGGTATTGCCAACAGTTGTTACTATTGGTAGCACTGTATCTGCTTATTACACGGTAGTTAACAATACTCATTCAACTCGAATTAATTACACAGTGCAAGGCCTTCCGGCAACTGTTACACAAAATACCAGCGGTGGTAACTGTTCCAATCCTGTGGTTCTTGGCCCATTGGCTAGTTGTACTTTACGGTTGGATATAACAGGCCAGGCGATAGGTAATTTTGCCTTATGTAATGGCTCAAGTTGTACCAGTGCGACTGTTCCTTTGAATGTGATAGCAATTTCTTCACCAACACCACCAACCACAATATTATCATTAGTCGCTGGGGGTTCTTATGGCAGCGCAGCCTTTTCCAATATTCCATGGGTAATCCGTAGCCCAGACAATGGGGCTACTTGGCAATATGTACTTGATAGTACCACTCCTACATTGCCTGCTGGATTTAGTGGTACCGGTGGTGGTTTTAACACTGCAACTTGTGGTGGAAGTCTTTGTATGGGGGTTGGTGCATA
>CAZTYT010000331.1:0-2499 GCA_964618245.1 uncultured Legionella sp.
GCATTGGATAGAAATAAAATTACTGTTCTTATTGGAGGAAATATCTACATAGAATCTTCAATTAATAATGTCACAAACAATATACCTTATAACCCCCAGAAAAATCCTATTTATCCATGGTCAATAGTGAATAATATCTCTAGAGAATATAAAAGAAATACCTGGTACATAGCAACGGGCAATTTAAATCCTTTACAGAAAAACGCCTACAATATTGGCATTGCGCTTGAAGAAATTAAGCGATTATGCTCAGCCGCTAACGCTACTGCTCCCGATATTTCTGTGATAGCCCATAGTAAGGCTGGTCTTGAAATGCGAATAATGTTGGATAGGAAAGGAGCTTCAAATAGCAGCTTAGTTAATTTTACATTGTCCCCTGCATTTCCTTTTTTAAATCCAACAATTGGCGGCGCATTAAATTCAGTTGTTTTTCTTGGCACCCCTCATAATGGAGTACTCCCCGGTTTTGAAGAAAAAAATATGGCTCCACAGTTTTTTATTGACAATGAGCTAAATATGCCAATTATAAAGAACTATTTCAGGAATGGAACAACTATACCATTAGGAATACGAATTGCGAATATTTCTGGATATAGAGCGTGTAATTTAAGTGACGGCTGTGTAGAATTAACTTCAAGTGAGAATGTGAATATATATGGAACTTCACAATTGTCAATTACTAAATTCTATGTAAAAAGTGTCTCATTCAAAGAAGCTGATGTTTCGGCTCAAGATGTGTTTGACATATTTTGTGACTTAAACGGATGTGCTGGCTTTTTGGCTTTTACGGTAACTCCACCCCCATTGACAGGGCTTGCTGTACTATACCCAATTTGTGAAGGCATTTGCCATGGGAGCACGATATGGGGAGCAGTCAGTGCAATCTCGGATAACATATCGTGGAACAAAACTTTTCATCATAGTTATTTAACCTCCGCCTACGCTTTAAATGACAAAAGCTTTGCATGTCCGGTAAATTCAACAAATTCGTCAACAGGTATATTAGCTAAAATATTTTCAGTAATTGATAACATTCCTATTTCAAACTGCGCAAGTCCATTGTCAAGATTTTGTATACCCTCCTGGATGCAATTTACCAAATCTGTTTTACGAAATGCTGAGATTAAAATAAAAAAAGCTAATTCTCCTTTCGCTTATTTAGGCAACACAGATCAGAATGGCCTATTTAGAATTCCTTATGACCTCAACTTATCGGTATCAGATAGTATTCTTATTCATTCTGAAGAGGCTGATTCACTGTTTATCAGTATAGATTCATCAATCATAAATGATGGAAAGTTAAAGGCCTCATTAATGAAATCGCTAACAAGTTCTAATAAAATCATAAACCCTATATTTAAATTTATCCCGACAAACTCGATAACAAATCAACAAAATATTGAGATAGAGGTTAAATGCAACACGGCAATCAAATTCGAGATATTGACTAATCTGGATACTGCATTTAGACCGCTAAATTTAAACGTAAATAACAAAGCAATAATAGTTCTTGATACCGGAAGTAATATTGTTAAAGTTAAATTTATTGGCACTTCGGATACTGTTACATTGACAAAAGAAATTTATTATTATCCAAATAGTCATATAGATAATTATACATATAAGATTTCCCTTCAGTCAAACATAATTCCATATAAGATTTATATAGAGAATTACAATGACCCTTTTCAGAAAGAAGTTAATAACACAAGCGATGAGATAAGAGTTCTCAATCAAAAAAATTCTTTGTCAATTATAAAGTACGGTTATAGAGATGCTAATGTAATAGTAGACTCTGCAACAAATATTAATATTTCATCGCTATTAACCCCCTACTCCTATTCTTCCCTCACCGACAGCACCATTTTCAGCTTCAACGGCAAACCCAACCCCCAATACTGGAAAACCATTACCATTAAAAACCTGGCGACTTCCCCGAACAGAAGGGTTACTGCAATGCAGTACGACGATCCCTTTGCTGGTTTATCGCTCAAACCGCAAACCCGTAAATTTATTTTCCGTAGCCTGAGCCCGGGGCAGCCCGTTTTATACAAAACCGCCATTGCGTTAGACCAGGCGAATACCCCCGATTCTTCAAAAGTATATCTCCTCAACAGGAAAGGCAACCGCTTCTTTAAACACCTGCCCAATACGAATGGCTTGTGCGAATACGACCCCGAAGTACAGAAACTGGCTTTTGATAGCCTCAATTTTACGGGTAGTGCTACAGAAGAAATCGCATTAATGGAAAAACAACCACCCGTAATAAACCGGTTCGATACAGCCATACATGCCGGGCAAACCATACCCATTAACCTGTACCGGCTGGTGAGCGACCCCGATAGTATTAAAGGTGATATAACCGCCTTTTCAACCGACCCCAACGTTCGGGTTAACAATGGCATTGTTTACCTTACCGCACCTGTAAACGCTGCCGGTTATATTAGTTTTACCGTACAGTTTACGCACGACTTTACTACTGTTTCCCACACCTATACC
>CAZTYT010000332.1:0-2498 GCA_964618245.1 uncultured Legionella sp.
AATTTTCTGCTATTTACGACCAAAAATATAAAATGACAGATGTTGAAAAGACATATAGCTTCTTAAATGGTTATTTTATCTTAGAAAAGGATCAAAAAGTCGCAGACGAACCAGAGAATGTAGCCTTCCGCGCAGATATCCAGACGGATAAGGATGCAGCTGAAACTAAGGTTAGCACTCCTGAAATAGCTCTACCAAATGTTCCAACCCCATCAGTTACTACTACTCCTATTATTAAACCTATTGAGACTAGCATAAGTGTCCCTGCAAAAACTGTAAAAGTCCCTGTGGAAGAGGTACAAGTCCCTGCTAAAACTGTACAAGTCCCTGTGGAAGAGGTACAAGTCCCTGCTAAAACTGTACAAGCCCCTGTGGAAGAGGTACAAGTCCCTGCGAAAGAGGTACAAATCTCTGCGAAAGAGGTACAAGCCCCCGCAAAAACAATAAAGATAGCAAAAAAAGATTGTTATTGCCAAAAAGGTAACCAATCTGAATACTGGATTATAAATCTGTTAAAAAAATGATTGTATAGTTGTATTTTATAGACTTATAATAACAAATGGGTATATGTTGTAGTAAAAATACCATTTCGGGTCATAGAAAAGGTAATAGCAGATCTTTAGTAAAAGATAATATTATTACCATAGAAGATACAACGGAATATGTACCACAACTGGGCAAATGTGTAGTTGTTAAAGTTTATGATGGGGACACCATAACAGTAGCTTCCAAAATTCCAGGAGACAACACATTGTATCGTTTTAATATCAGATTTCGGGGAATTGATGCACCAGAAATCAAACCCACAAACATGGGTCCCACTGGTAAGGAAGAAAAGGAAGTTGCATATGTAGCCAGGGACTTTTTACATAATAAAATTATGAATAAGATAGTTAAATTGGAAAATGTAGGTAATGAAAAATATGGCAGATTGTTAGCAGATGTTTATTGTGATGGTGATGATTTAGCAAAATGCCTCTTGAAGGAGAGATTAGCTGTGCCATATGGTAGTAGTGGACCTAAATCCTGGGCAAAATACTATTCAGCTGGTAAATTAGATTGATTAAGGAAACTTCTATTAGTATTCGATCAAAACAAAGGGAAAATATTTTTTCTAATCAATGTATTTAAAAATAAAATTTCCCTTTGTTTTGATCGAACATTTTAATGAATTTGATCGAAGAAAAATAAAATTATTAATTTATTTTTCCATACAACTTTTACACAAAAAGTTGGCCAAAACTTATAATAATATTATATATAGAATATGAAGTGTCAATCATTGACAAAATCAGGACATTTATGTCATAGGACAACTTCCTTAAATTCTTTTACTTGTTGGCAACATGACAACAATTCTAAGCTATATTCTAATCAATCGGGTGGATCTGATAAAGGTCTAAGAAGCAAGTCTAGAAGCCTACTTTCCATTCCAAGAAAAATAGTACAAAAAGGGCCAAATCGGTTAACTTTGAAGTTTAAGACAGGGGTAGAATTGCCATCAGAGTTGCAAAACATCCCAAAAAGCTTAATGGATTTAGCGAATAAGAGAATAATAGAGGACAAAATTGGTGTCAAAAGCATAATTCAAGGATTAGAAGATATGAAAATATTATCATTAAAGATCACACCCCACTTGATTACGGCAATAGTTGAGTCTGGCGATAAAACCCCTTTCACAGCTGAGGAGATAAGCAACTATATTGATTATATTAACATCAATGGCGCTGACACCTGGATGGAAGGAGATATTTCCTTGTTGAATGAAGATGATTGGAAGAAATTTAAAGTAACACCTAAGACCCTTATAAACCCAAAATACAAACATGAAAAATTAGATTATGAGGCAATACAAACCATAGAACAGGAATTGAAACTAATATCAATCAATGATATTCCAATTAATTTTGATTATCCAAAATATTATGGAAAAAATGGGTTTGATGCATTAGAAAAAAGAGTTCAAGAAATATTAAATGAAATAACTTTACAGGCTATGATTAATTGATTTGTACATGCATCAAATAACATAACCATAGCTGTGATTGTTAGTTACATACATAAATAAGGTTTCTCTTCGCATATTATAACATATTGACATGTCACAATGACTTGAATATTTGTTCATTTTTAATAAATCCCAGTTTGCTATTAGATCCTTGCTAAATAAGATTGCACCTGTAATATAAGGCACATTCCAAATACCTCTCCGATTATATCCAACTATATCTAGATAATCAGCAGATCTTCTATAAAATCCATTTCCATCAAGTGCTCCCCAGAAATTAGATCCAATTCTATTTGATTTTCCAACCAACATGGGGGCAATCACACGATAATTGTCATTACTATTTAGATATGATACTAACTCTTCTAATATATCCATTTTAGTAATTAAACATTTTTCTTCAAGAAGAAAATAGTAGTTACAATTGCTCTCTAAAAAATCACTAAAAACGTACCCATTAGTGTTTGGTTTATATACATAATCTGATAAT
>CAZTYT010000333.1:0-2481 GCA_964618245.1 uncultured Legionella sp.
ACTTTTCAGGACTAACATAAACAGAAAATAAAATGAAGAAAATAATCGCAATTACAATTTTAGGGCTGATATCGAAAATTGGATTTTGTCAAGACCCTCAAAAATTTTATTTAGAAGGCATTGACAGTATGAAAACTGGAAATTTCGAAAGTGCAATTCAATTATTTAAAAAGACAACCGAACTACAACCTGAAAATCCATATGCTTGGTATAATAAAGGTATTGCAGAAGGAAAATTAAATATGGATGATGAAGCACTAATTGATTTTAAAAAAACAGTAGAAGTTGACCCAACTTATAAAAAAGGTTGGTTGAATTTAGCAACTACAAAAAAACATTTGACAGATTACGATGGAGCATTTGAGAGTTACAGAAAAGCGTTATCATTAGACCCAAATTATCAAGAAGCTTACTATAATTTAGCATTAATGTTTGAACTATTTAATAAAAAAGATAGTGCTTGTATGTTTTTTGAAAAAGCGTTACAAGTCGGTGCAAATTATGCAACAAAAAAAGTAGAAAAATGTAAAGACACGAATAATTTAGAAACGAATGCTATATTATTTCTTAAAGAAACTGCAAAAGACAAAAAATACGGCTTTACTCAAAAAGACCCAATTATGGTTGGACAAGGTCCTGATGGTGGACCAGCAAACCAAAGAGCATATATGAATTTATTAAGAGATAAAATGGGAAAGAGAATTACATATGAACGTTTAGGAAGTTGTTGTCAATATAAAAGCAAAAGTGGTGGTGCTTTTGGATTAGGAATGGGTGTTTTGGACATGTATGAAATAACGTATCGTAATGAAAAAAATGAAATTGAAAAAGCCAAAATCTATATTTCGTTTGACGACTATGAAGAACCGAAGATATTATTTGGATTTAAAACAATAGAAAGAAAATAAAGCATCAGTTAACACGAACTGAGTAAAAATCCCAACTGGCAAATTATGCCGAAGAGCCAAGAAGATGAACATAGTTGTACCCTATAACAAACCCAAACTGCAGCTTGCACTATTGAAACATTAGTACTTCTATCTACATTTGTGATTAAGTTCGGCTTTGGGGTTTCAAATTCCGAGCCTTCGAAAATAAATAAAGAGTTAGTAGCAATTCAATAAACAATGAAACAGTGGACAATTATACTTGCGACGACAACTTTGCTGCTATTGGTACTACGCAGTAGCGGACAAGCATATACAGATAACTCGAACTATCAAGATTTCAGAAAAGAAATTAAAGAACAAAGTACGCTTATTGCTCTTAATCCTAAGAATAGTGATGCATACCTGAAACGGGCTTATTTTAGAAACAAGCTTTCAGATTACGAAGGAGCGATTGAAGATTTAAATAAAGTAATTGAAATTAATCCGACTGATTACCTAGCAATAAACAGTAGAGCTTTTCAAAAAGATGCCATGAGAGATTATGCCGGTGCTATCGAAGACTATACAAAAGCAATAGAAATAAAACCTAACTTTATTGATGCCTATTACGGCAGAGCAATAGACAGATACAAATTAACACTCTTCAAAGAAGCAATTGAAGATTACGACAAAGTCATAACCTTAGACGCTACACATTTTGAAGTATATCTTTTCAGAGCATATGCCAAATTTGAAGTCAAAGATTATAAGGGTGCTATTATAGACTACAATAAAGTTATTGCGTTAAACCCTAACAATGCTAAAGCATATAACAACCGAGGTATTGCTAAATTTTACTTGAATGATTTAAGCAGTTCACTGGAAGATATTAATATCGCAATTGGATTAGACCCTAATTACGCACAAGCGTATAACAAAAGAGGGCAAGTAAAATATGGACTAAAAGATTTTAAAGGTTCAATTCAAGATTATAACAAATCTATACAATTAGATTCAACCAATTCTTCTGCGTACAATAATAGAGCGGTCACAAAAATTCAATTACAAGACTATCAAAGTGCAATTAAAGATTGCGACAAGGCTATTGAATTAGATGCGTTTAGATCAGAGAACTATTTTACTCGTGGATTAGCGTATGAAAAAAGTGGAAATGCACAAAAAGCAAAGAGTGATTTTAAAATGGGAGAATCCTTAGAAAGATGAGTATAGCCAATATCCCCCAACACAATTTGTTACTTCTACTCCTATCGCACCAAAAAGCACCTATCCTTAACTCTTATTGCATTGAACGCATTCGATTTAGCATCTAGACAATAGCTTCCATTTTCCCATCACCCCATATACAGATTGGCAAAAGCCAAGGTACTGTAGTTCACACGTGGCATATAATCTAAGCTGTTGGCACTAGTTGCCATAAATTTTGAGTACAAGACACCTTCAAAAAAAGGGGAAAAGATGCCACAAAAAGGGTGTTTTTCCCCTTGTGACAGCTATTTTTTTTGACGAAGTTTGTGTGTGCAGAGCGTATAAATATTGCACGAACAAGGCGAGCCTCACTTAAAAAGAATTGGCGTAGGAAACAACAACCCTA
>CAZTYT010000334.1:0-2471 GCA_964618245.1 uncultured Legionella sp.
CTAGTATCTGCAACGGTGTTTTTAGTCACATTTAGCATATTGGGTAAACTCGGTTGATAACATTGATTTATATTTCCAGAAGTACAAAAAATCGGCCCGTTGTGAAGCCCTTCCCTAGGTATTAAGGACCCATTAATAGTTAAAGTGATCGTACAGGAACTGCCTTTTCCTGCTAAATAACAAGGTGTGGCACTCAATGCTGAATTGGGTTGTAATACAAGATTTTTGGGCTTGGTTGACTGGTTAGTCACTGTATATTGAACTGTTGCAGTTCCTCCATTTGAAACTATTACATTTGCAGGACTCGGTGCAGAATATATCCATAAAGGACCGGCTGCATAGACAGGAGCGGTTATCAGAAGTAATCCAAATGTCTTTCTCCAGTAACTATTGGCTTGCTTATTGAAAAGTTTCATTTTTAATATCCCTATATAAAATAATGTATATATCCTTACGACAGTTAACAATATACGAAATAGTTCGCTGTAAAAAATCGATTAATCGAATTAATTTCAAAAAATTAACTGCAATGCTTTTGCAGTTTCAGTGACAGTTAGTCCCAAAAACTCTGGAGGCACATTTTAATCAACCCTCCTCAAGATTTTTAACATATAATTTACCACGGATTTCGGTAGCGGGTAAAACCATTTCATCTATATCATCTGTATGTCGGTTTGTGAGAAAAGCCAATATCTCAATTAAGCATGAAAGCCGGTGATTTATTAGAACGAGGTTGATTGACTAAGCCTACTCAGGCCAAAGATTATAAAGCTCTGCTTCAACATGACGAAACTGAGCATTGACTTTTTGACAGCGCGCTCTTCCCCGATATTCTCGCCCGTTTTATCATGACATAGGGGGTCGCCGGCATTCAAAGTGGTGGCCGAAATGCTCTGCGGCCATGATGTGTTCCCACTCTCGCCCTACTTTTAGACTTAGCCGATTCTATGCCACAGCTTGCTAAATCAATCGCTTTGCTTTTATACGCACAATGCCAATATATTGTTTGAGGTTATTGTTTAAAAACCTCTCCTGCAATTTTTTTGCTTTAGCAAAAGAATCATGCGATTGTGCAATAGAAATTGAATGATTAAAAAAAGAACCCATAAATAGCGCATCGATGCAGGGTTTCGTGAGTCATTCGTGAGTCAATTGAGATGGTTAAATTTAGTGGAGATATCTCAGGGTCAAGGCCGCGGGGATGCGAAGGACTTCAGATAGAAGAGAGGGTTAAATTTTTTGCGGCTCTCTCAGGGTCAAGCCACGGGAATTCGGATAAAAGAAGAAAGATAAAAATACTTATTTTCCCCTTAATCCGACAGATATGGGACATAGCCTAACTTACGTTATATTTGTATCAACTACAAAGATTACTGGGTAGATACAGAACCAGGAAAATCAGCATTACAATCATAACGATTATCATTCGCCAAAAAAGTTTGACAACTTTTGTTAATCGCATATTTGGCTGTAGTAGCTCCTTGCACAGAAGGATTCTGTTTCGCATACATTTGCCAGATAATTACACCATCACTTCCATTTTGTTGATTGGTAATCGTATCAACCAAACTATTGGTTAACTGCAATTGGCCACTAGGATTTTTTGGATAAGCCGGTTGTGGGACTTCAAAACCAAACTGAATTTTGGATGCAATTTTGAATTTTGCAGGAAGAAAAGTAACCTTACCTATTTTATCAATAGTTAAATTTGCTTTGGCAGGAGTACTCGCTTTAAGCCAGGTTGTATAGTCTTTCATGTAAGCAGCCACTTGCCCGGGTAAATCTAATGGACCATCAGCATAAGGTGCGCAAACTTGTGCATTATCTCCACAAAGATCATAGGTCATTAATCCTAAGCTATCGAAACGATCTACAATCTTGGGATCCTTTTCTGCTAAATGGTACCACAACCCTTTCAAATTCCCTTTCCACCAAATACCACCTTTCTCATAGATATCCGGGGATTTATCTCCGTAAATAAAACCAGTAGTTGGACGAGCGCCCACCGGGGGTGCTGCAGTAGCTAATTTCAGGTGACTTGCCTCTGGATTATCGACTATCGCATGTAAGATAGCGTCTACTTTATCAATCGTTTTTGGCATAACAAAAGAAGAACCTGCATGCGTGCCATACTCCATCAAATTTTCATAAGTAGGTCCGCCTGCATTTAAAATACTACGTGCAACTTCAGTGGACCATTCGCCGCTGGAACTAGGCCCCCAAGTTATAGCATTTTGATCAGCATGCCAAAATTCCTCATAATCAAAATCTAATCCCTCTACCCCTAATTCATTTGCCAAACGAACTAAATTTTCATAAGCAATTTTTGCAGTAGCCGCTTGCATAGGATCTGATGGATCAGGAAACCAATCGTAATGAATGCCATTTGTTGAGCTAGGTGCAGTACCACAACTTGTGCCATACACTTCAAAATTGCAGCTATAATTCCATCCCCCAACAGAGAGGAATGT
>CAZTYT010000335.1:0-2453 GCA_964618245.1 uncultured Legionella sp.
AAATTGATCGGCTGGTTTAATGTCTCCTCCGAGGCTTAGAATAGCTAAGGGCTCTTCTTTTTTTGTATAATGAGAGGAGGTAATTACTTCCAATTCAGAAGTAGGTAAATCAAGGTAAGTGACTATTTGTTGCAGTAATATTTGCGCTTTAATACTTAAATTTGGGAGTGAGAATATAAGTAATTTTTTGGAGGCTACCAATGGCTGGTTACTTGGTAAGACTTCTTCTTTCTTTATCCAAGGACGAACCCCCATTTGTTTTAAGTAATAAAGTGTAAGATTGTTATACATTAAAATGTTCCTACGAATGCAAATCCTTTATTGAGCCAAGGCCTTGTCAAGCTATGGGAAGAGGATTAAGGAGAAAGGTAATATTAACCCTTTTCCTTTAAGTAGTAACCCGCAAAATTTATCACTCATACACTATGTAAAGAGCTCAAAATTTCTGCAACAGTTTTTTCCGGATTAGCTGATTGTGTAATTGGTCGACCAATGACTAAATAATCGCTACCCTCATCAATTGCTTGCATAGGTGTCATTATTCTTGTTTGATCATCTTTCGTGTCACCGACTAATCTAATGCCCGGGGTTACTGTAATAAACTTTTCACCGCATTGTTCTTTGATGAATTTTACTTCATGAGCGGAACTTACAACACCATCTAATCCTGCCTCTTTTGCTAACATCGCCAAATTTTTTACCTGATCATTAACAGGCACTTTAATACCAACTGAAGTTAAATCTTCGTTGCTAAAGCTTGTTAGCACTGTAACAGCAATTAAGAGCGGCTTATTTTCACCATAGGATTCAAGAGCATTGCGAGCTGATTGCATCATCTTCATTCCACCCGAGGCATGAACATTTATCATCCACACTCCTAAGTCAGCCCCAGCCTTACAAGCATTTGCAACTGTATTTGGAATATCATGGAATTTTAAGTCGAGAAAAACCTTAAAGTTTTTAGTCACCAGTTTTCTTACAAAATGAGCCCCCAGAAGTGTAAAAAGTTCACTTCCTACTTTTAAAGCACAAGCTTGCGGATCTAACTTTTCCACAAGCCTTAATGCATCTTGCTCATTATGAAAATCCAAAGCAACAATTAATGGAGATGACATTTAAACCTCAGCTCTTTGCATTGCTAGTGCATGCTTAACTGCTTCGACGACTTTAAGTTGTTCTGCTTCTTGTAAATAAGGATGCATCGGTAAACTAATTACACAACGGCTAGCCTTTTCAGCATGAGGAAAATCACCTGGTTTATAGCCTAAATAAGCCATTGCTGCTTGCAAATGTAAAGGAGCCGGGTAATGAACTGCTGTTGGAACTCCAGCTACTTGCATTGCTTGTTGAAATTCATCACGATTATCCACTTCGATTGTATATTGTGCATACACGCTCGTATTATGGCTTTGTATAAAAGGTACCTTTACTAAAGAGCCCAGCATTTCATCATAGCGTTGAGCTACTTTTTGGCGCAAACTAATTTCATTAGGAAATAATTTCATTTTTTCAATTAAAACTGCCGCCTGAATAGTGTCCATACGCCCATTAATACCTATTCGACTATGACAATAACGTGCATTTTGCCCATGGATTCTAACTTCAATTAATTTTTTCGCTATTTCATCATCATTAGTAAAACAAGCGCCAGAATCACCATAACCACCTAAAGGTTTGGATGGGAAGAAACTGGTACAACCAATGGTTGATAAGGCACAAGACCGTTTACCTTTATAAGTTGCCCCGAAACTTTGTGCCGCGTCTTCAATAACTGGAATATTGTATTTTTGAGCAATTGCATTAATTGCATCCTGGTCAGCACATTGTCCATACAAGGCAACAGGCATAATTGCTTTGGTTTTTTGGGTAATAGCCGCTTCCAATTGATTAGGATCCAGATTATAAGTAGCCGGATCAATGTCGACAAAAACTGGTATTGCATGACATAAGCTAATCACTTCAGATGTTGCAAAAAAACTAAAAGGGCTAGTAATTACTTCGTCACCTGGTTGAATTTCCAGTGCCATTAATGCCATTAACAATGCGTCTGTGCCACTTGAATTAGCAATAGCATGTTTTACTCCGACAAACTCGGCTAACTGATTTTCCAGTTGAGCAATTTCAGGCCCCATAATGTATTGCCCATGGTTTAATACATTGCGGATACTATTTAAAACCTCATTTTCAATCAGGGAATACTGTGTTTTTAAGTCGATAAATTGCATTATAATCTCTTCAAAATAGTCGCATAAACATTAATCGTCGCATTAATAAGATAGCTATCTCATTGAATGTTCCACTAATAACCTTCCAATCCATGCACTGGCTTCATTCTGCCCCAATTTTTACAGCTAGGGCAATGCCAATGCAAATGTTTGCCGCCGAAACCACAATGCCCACATCGATAGACTGGTTTATTGTCTAAAAATTTACTAGTTATATCATAAAGCATT
>CAZTYT010000336.1:0-623 GCA_964618245.1 uncultured Legionella sp.
ATTTGCAGGCGCTAATAACTCAGGCTTCAAAAAATGGTGAAGCGGGAATGCCGGAGATTTTTGAATTCTTTATTGAGCGCATGAAGTTTTTGCTTAAAAGCCAAAACATTCGGCATGATTATGTTGCCGCAGCTCTGGATGGCAAAACGGATAATTTGCTGACCATTAAAAATAAAGCTGTAGCGCTAGCAGAATTTTTAGCCACTGATAGCGGCAAGAATTTGCTGGAGGCTTACAAGCGTGCCGCAAATATTTTAAGCATTGAAGAGAAAAAAGATAAAACAACTTATGCGCCAGAACCTCGTGAGAAATTGCTGGAAAGCGCAGAGGAAAATAATTTATTTGATAAAATAAATG
Source organism: uncultured Legionella sp. (assembly GCA_964618245.1). GTDB lineage: Bacteria > Pseudomonadota > Gammaproteobacteria > Legionellales > Legionellaceae > Legionella. The sequence goes on from CAZTYT010000336.1 coordinate 358, forward strand.
AGGCGGAAATTAAAATTGCCCGCAATTTAAGAGCCGAGGATTTTGCAGCAGCAATGCAGGAATTTGCTTCCTTGCAACCTTTTGTGAAAGATTTCTTTGATAAGGTGATAGTGAACGCAGAAAATAAAGAATTGCGGGAAAACCGCTTAAAGCTACTTGCCCGCATTAAAAACTTTATGGATAGCCTTGCTGATTTTAGCAAAGTTGAAGGGTAGTTATTTAACTAAACCAACTAAAACCAGTTGACAAAAATTAACTAAAAAGAT
>CAZTYT010000336.1:633-1006 GCA_964618245.1 uncultured Legionella sp.
CAAGAAAAATTCAAGACATAATCGAGCAAATAAGAACTGATATTACCTGCCAACCATCATTTAATACACCTACTGAATACAGCTATGAAATTACAGCGCGTGGTAATATATCCCAACTTGTAGATGGAAGAATTACACCAAACGAATTTTTAAATAAACTATTACCTCATTGGGATAGTGATCCATATAAAAGCTATAGATATCTTTTTGCAAATGAGGATACCCACCTTCTTGAAAACCTAGCTGCAGAAATGCAAGCAAGGTTAAATGCTCTGGATAAACATAATAATGATGTAGAGATTGAAAGTGGTGGAATTGAGTTTAGTTCTGAACCTGATAGCGCTCATTATTTACGCAGAGGCTTTTCTTTTAA
>CAZTYT010000336.1:1016-2450 GCA_964618245.1 uncultured Legionella sp.
TTATTAGTTTTGGCAAAATCCACCACGCTTTGCATTAACCTGCCCGCAGCGCCACTGCCCCGCAGCTCTGATGGTGCAAAAACATAATCAATGAATAATGTTGAACCCTCAATGCGGTAATCGGCATATGCAACATGCCCATTTTCCGTAAGTTCAAACCTGTTTTGTTCAGTATTATTTTGCATGGATTTATTATAGCAGATTTTTGTGGGGCTGGGAAGAAGGCACTGTTAAGGTTTAAGCATCTTCAAGAACTTCTCCAAGCTCTTTAGATTTATTAGGTTCAATGATAGATTCTTCGTTCTTTTTAAGAACAGCGTCCTGCTTAGAAATAGCATCTTGATTTTTTACACTAACTTCTATTTTAAATTCTTTGCTGAATACTTCTTTATAAGTCTCTAAGAAAACTTCCTGCTTTCTAAATTCTTTGAATAAAGGCCAATCTTTATAGTCTATTTCCTCTACTTTACCTTTTGGCCCTATTTCACGCATTAACCCAATGCAAGTTGTCCAATCTTCCTTTAAAACCGCTTCTGCCAGTTTAAATTCAACACCTTTTGCAGACCAGTCATATGAATTCATTATTTCTAAGCATTTATCATTACGTCCTGCCCACTTATGTGACTGTGCACAGTTAACAATACAAACTGACCTAGCATAATCGTTTGAGAATTGCTTGTCCCAATATTTCATTGAAGTATCTAATAGTTTACTTGCTAAATCATATCTTCCATCATCAATGAGGCTAATAGAATTCTCGTTAAAATGCTCTTCGGCTTCCTCTTTATTGCTTGCAATTAACTTTCTCCATAAAGTGTGCCCAAGCTTTACGCCCATTTCATACAAGCAGTAATAAGCTGATTCAAAATAATCTTGAGAAACTTGTAATTTGCTCCCAACTTTAATTTCATTTAAATTTACTTTGTGTTCACCACACACATTCATATATTGCTTTGAAACAATTCCATCAGTATGGACAAATAAATTTCTTCTTTCAGTAAGCTCTATAAATTTCGGCCATATATCTAAATCAACAGTAAGCTTTATGCCAAATTTATTTTCCATATATTTGATTTGATCCGAATGGCTTTTTCTTAGCACATCCTCAACCTCTTTCTCAATTGCATGCTCTCTAAATTCATCAATTGATGAATAAGCAGCTATCTCAGAATACGTAAATTGCTTTTCTGACCCAGATAATATCTCAGGGCGCAATAAAAAAATTACTCGTAAAAGCCTACCTAAAAAAGCATCATATTGACTAACCATTGAAATCAAAAAACTTCTTGGCACTAAAGAACGCGATATTTGAAAATTATCACTACGTGCTTTCTTTTTTTTCCACTGTTTATAATGCTCTGCTTGGATAATTACATTTCTTCCTTCATCTGTTACTTTAACTTCACAGTTTTCTTGTTCAAAATTCACAAGATG
>CAZTYT010000337.1:0-933 GCA_964618245.1 uncultured Legionella sp.
GAAGTGATAAAGTTTTGATACGGTATAGGATGGCGAAGATAAGAAAAGGTCACAGCATTATGATGGTTTTGTGGAATATATCTTAGCTGAATGGCATTCGCATATTTGAAGCCTTGCTCCGTGTCACCAAAGCCTGCGCAATTACCAAAATTAATAAAAGCCTCACGATTTTGCAGAAGCTTTTGCTCGAAAGCGTCAGGATCTTGAATGAGTTCTTTTATAATTGCCGGTGAGTGTAGACGCATATTGTTTGGTTTAAATTCCTCACCCCAGATTTGGCAAAGGTAGGCTGACTTTTCCATCGCATCATAAGGTACGAAAATTTGCTGAAGTAATGATTGAGGATGAATGCTTTCTTTAGCAAATAATTGTAAATAACGCTCTACGCGTTCGGGTGAGTGAATGCCTAAAATTTTCAGTAGCTCACTGATTGTTTTTTTAAGAGGAGCACGTGCCCCTGTAGTTTTGCAGGTAAAATACCACCATAATGAAGAAGATGCGGTACTATGCTGGCTTGAAATGGCTCCTGTGCTGCAAGCAACAGCCCTTTGGGCGAAACCAGGAAGATAATTGAAAATCTCATTCGAATTTTGAGGTCTTCGTTCACGCATGGTTTTTAGGAATGCGTTAATGTCAGCAAAACTGTTTTTGACAAAATCATATAAACGCATCTCTTTGATAACGGGTAAGATCTCAATGGATTGATTAGTAAGAATGGCTTGCCATAAATTAATGAATGCATAGAGTTGGAGAGACGGTGGTTCAGCAGTATGGTACATCACCATATGGTCTGGATGAGCTAGTAAAAAACGTTCTTCTTGCGCAATAACTTGATCGATTTGCAAGCAAAATTCAGCATCATTAGCTATTCTTTGACCTGCATCCATGATCTTGCTCGAAGTATCTTTACTCCAATCCACAGGAGTAAACTGT
>CAZTYT010000337.1:943-2429 GCA_964618245.1 uncultured Legionella sp.
AGTATGGGTATCACCCGTATATGCTTGGCCAAGTTGCAATTTTAATAAAGCTTTAGTAGGGCCGTAATGTGTTTGGTTATTGTTATTACTGATGAAGGTTGGAACTAATAAATCATGATTTGCCTGTTTAGATGTTGAGTTATCTGAAGAAAACGTTTGCTGATAAGCATACGCTCTTTGCATGATTTCTTGATCAATGGGCAGTTCTTCATCTCTATCCAAGATGACTACTTGATATTGTTCATTGCTCTGTGTGAGTTGAAATTTTTTACCTTCCTCTAAGGCATGGATGAAATTGATCGTAAGTAACAAATAAGTTTTCAATTCCTGGTAAGAAGGATTTTCAGGCATATTGTAATCATCTAATGTCAGTTCCGGGTCGATTAAATGATGATTTCCGGTAGTGGAGACAAATGTTTGTATAGTTTGGAGGGGAGAACCTTTCATTTCCTCGGAAATCTGTCTTAACAACAGTTTTTCCATGAAAATTTGTGCATTAGCGTAAGGGGCAATCTCATCCTTGATTGAATGAGTAACTAATAAAGGTATATCCTTTGGCATTGCTGAGGCAACCGGATATTTCACGCCACCACTTAAGTGTGCGCCTTTAAAAATATTTTCGAATTTTCCTTTTTGCACATCCACTAAAAGATGCGCATTTACATGGGAGCCAAAGCTGCCACCGCGAAGATAAATTTTATCTGGATCAATAAAGGGCATTTGCTGAACAAATTTGGTGACAGCATAGACATCTTCTGGAGCATACAGATGGTATTTGTCTTCGACCTTTTCTTCCCATTTTTTCCATCCTTCAGGATCATTGCCAATTTCCGGGTAGCCAGTACTACCACGATAATTAGGGCATGCGACTACGAACCCATGCGAGAGGAAATAAGCAATTTCTGCATGAAGCGTGTTTTTATCCATGTATACTTTGGGGCCGCCATGAGTATGAATAATTAGCGGTGCTTTTTCGTTGGCGTTGATTTGTTGCGGTTTGAAAAAAACAAAGGGAATTTGGGGTTGTTCCGGAAATAAAGGAGGAGCCATCTTATCTTCCCTGGTGAAGGGGGAATCTGCCATAAAAGAAGAGTAGGTCTGGGCATAGTATTGTTTTATACCATCCTCTGTTGCTTCATGTGCTGCTTTTTGGCAAATATATAAAACAGTTAACTGTTCGATTGTCATGGGCATATGTTACCTCACCAGGGCAAAAAAACTTCAGTCCGATAAACTGATTGTTCAAAAAGACTACATTTTAACTTTATTTTGCCTAAAAATGAAGCAATTTAAAGGAAAAATTTTCTGAACGATAGTTTTTTGAGAATAATTTACGAAGAATTTTTTTTCCGATATCATCAAAAATAAAATGAAAAGGTAGCGATCGCTTGAAAGATATTTTTTGGATTTCTTTAGGGGCAATGATTGGCGCTAATTTGCGTTATGGTGTCAATCGGCTATCGTTACGCTATCTCTCTGCTGATAT
>CAZTYT010000338.1:0-2396 GCA_964618245.1 uncultured Legionella sp.
AAACCTAGAAGAGGTTATTTTAAAAGGTTAGAGCCTGTTGGCCATTTTCCGGAACTGTTAGCTAAAACTAGCGTTGCTGTGTCAGCTATCATTAGTACTTTTTGTAATCGTGGTGCAGAAGAGCGGTTAGTTTTTGATAAAAATGGCAACATTTGTGGAATTTTATCGCTTCAACTTGATAATTTCCAACATTTTTTTATTTCTGGCGAGACTTCTGACGATCCTAACTTTGATCTGGAAAAGGTAATACCAAGCACAGATACACTGATTAAACATAATGTGATTGAGCTTTTGCTTAACTCTTGGTTTTTGGGCAATGATGATGCCCATCCCCACAATATGGGGTTGGAGTGGGAACTTGATCGGGACATGTTTCTTTATTGGCTAGTGGTTTATATGAAAGGATATAGACCTGTAGTACCTTTGCCGCAGCCCTACCCTATTTTAACGGTGCTGGATTATGAAAAATTCCCTTGCCCTGAAAATTGGAATCCTTATCATTGGGCTACTTATAAACATCCTGGCGAGAAAACAATTCCTTCCGCCTTACCTAATTTTGTACAAAAACCTGCGCTTTCCAGTCTTTTGTTGAAAGCCTATGTTAACCCAAAATCATTTGCTCAATTAGCTGCCAGACGCGAAGCGCACGACCAAAAAGAAGCAGGGGTTTTGAAAATTTTAACCACTTTTCAACCACAGCAGATGCGTCAGCGGCTAACAAGTTTTTTAGAAAGTCTGGCCCTAAATTATAGTTCTTTGCCTGTGGATGTCCGCAAATCCTACGATGAAAAATTTCCTGAATTATTTAATGCTGTCACCAATCAGGAACCATTTATTGATTTCATGATGAATGTATATCAATTGCCTTACAACAGTTTATATCGGACCGTAGTTTTTCACATGGGTTGTCAGGATAATGGCTATGGCGTTTCTCTTTCACCTACCCATGAAGTGCTTTATTGCCAGCCAACGATCTATAAAAACATAGAAGCATGGGTAAAACATGAGAATGCTACGACTCATGTAAATAGCCCTTATAATTTGGAGGAATTACAAAAACGCTATCATCAAATTTGGCGTGATGCAAATACATTGCGGTTAAGAGATCTGGTGCGTGCGGTAAGAAATTTAACTTATGATGTCATGAGAGAGGCTTCTACTGGAGAGCTGACAGTAGAAGAGGAGGGAAGCAAACAAACTACGGATACAAGTTTGACTAGCGCCTGGCAATTATTAGGCGTTTTAAAAGAAGTTGCTATAAAAGGGAAAATTGCTATCAGCGATACTAATCCGCTTAAAACAGGACTTGAACTTTTAATTGAGTTTACTAATGAAGTGCAGGCGGCTGTTAAAAGCTATTATACCCAAGAACTTCACGATTTATCGCTGGAAAAAAATAAGCAATTTAGTGTGAAAATAAAAATGTTGTGTGAAGAATACAAGGATCCTATTAACAATGCGCTGTCTGGCTCCACCCTTTTTGCTAAGGCCTTTGATCCTATTATTTCCAATTTAAGTGCATTTGCTGAGGAAATTGATTTTGATGCGCATTTGAAGAGTACTGAAGAATCCATAAAAGAGAAACGAGCGAAGTTTAATAGTAAGAAAGAATTGTTACCAATGATAAATCCAGAGGTCATTGCACAATTCAATGAAGAGCTGTTTCTTTGGGTAAATACCTTAAGCGCGAATAATTTTAAAAAGTATATTAAAGATGTTATTGAGACTAAATATGCTTATGTACCTACAATTGCCTCTTTTGTTCCATCGCCACTGGCTTTGGTTTCACCGCGCCAGCGAGCGCAACCAGTCATGGATTATTTAAATAATTCCCAAAATGATGCGATAAGCAATAAGGATAAATTAGCTTATATTTTATCTTCATCATCGCATGAGGATGGCGCTTTAAATACCGCGATTATTAAAGAGCTAAGTTCTAAGATGCTAAATGAAGGCCATTATGTGGCAAGTGTTACTGAAGCACATAAGGCAAATCGTTTTGAACAGTATTTGGATACCTATGTGAAGGCGGTAGTAGTCTATGCAAAAGGTAACCAAGACTTTGTTAATATCCGAAGCGAAAAAGGCATCGAGTTATTTTTCCGGGCTTTATATGATTGGGTGAGCAATGAAGTTAAGCAGGATGTATTAGACAAAATAATTGCAATAGAGTTAGATAATTATAAAAAGGCGAAATCTTCTTTATCAACCTGGGGAATACTGGGGAATGGCTCCAGAAATAAGGAAATAACAGACTATTTTAGAGAATATCCTCCAGCTAAAGCATTGGCATTGACATTTATGAACGGCGATAGTAAATCCAGTGCTAATAAATATATTTTTCAGGCTCTCATTGACAAGATAAAAGAGGATTTGAAAGTTAAACCCGGACTATC
>CAZTYT010000339.1:0-2378 GCA_964618245.1 uncultured Legionella sp.
CTAGAACTGAAAAGATTGACCCAAAAGATTTTTACTTTTCAGAAGAAAAATCAGAAGAATATGATCCTGCTGATATGGGCGAAACTTTAACCCATTTTGCAGTTATAAAATCTATTAGTGATCCCATGAAAGAAGGATTAGGAGGAATTGGACAAAGTGAAAATCCTACCGTTATGCATGGAAACTGTCAAAGATGCACCATTACCCTAGGCTCAGCATTTAAAGACTGTTGCGATCTTAATGGTATTGCAAAAGGGCTATTGGGTGGGTGTAGACAAGAAGAAAAGCAATTGGCTAATGCTTCGGTAAAAGACAAAAGATGTGTTCTTATCGAATCAAAATATTGCACTAAAAGAAAGCTACGTGTTTGTGTTGAAAAGAAATCAGCTTATTGTTGCTATGGATCTGAAATGGGAAAAATCATTCAAGAAATAGCCCACCAACAATTGGCGATTTCTTGGGGAGATGGCAAAAATCCAAATTGTACGAGCTTGACGGCAGAACAACTTAGTAGATTGGATTTTAATACGCCTTTTGCAAGAGCAAAATTAGCAGCTTTGGTATCTGAATATCAAGGGACTGGAACAAATAATGCCAATCAAATTAAACATAAAGTAGCTGAACTGCAAGCTAAGTTAAATAACCAATATAAAAATCCAGTGACAAGGGCAAGAAAATGAAAATAATGCTCTTGCTCTTAATTTTTATATCTCAATCTGTTTTAGCTAATACTTTTTTTGATAATCGAACACAAGGTTGGTTTTGGTATAAAGACACTAAAGTTGAGGCTAATAAACCTAAAAAATCCCCTAAAAAAATAGCAGCGCCTGCTACACCTGGATTAACGCCGACTCAGCAGATGGAAGCATTAAATAAAAAAGTGACGGATGCGCTTAATTTAGCCATTTTAAATCCAACTGAAGAAAATCTTAGAGAGTATGCAAAAGTCTATTATGAGGTAATTAATAGAGGGCAGCATTTTTCAGATGCTTATAAAATTATGTTAATGAAAAATCCTCAATATGATTATTCATTAAAATTTCCGACAAATCATAATGCACAAAATATATATGATAGGCAGCTATCAAAGCAATCAAAAATAGCTATCGATGATTTTTCTAAAAAATCATGGTTTTTTCTTCTTCTTTTCGAGCAATTGCGACTATTGTCATCAATTTGCACCCACATTAAAACGATTTGCTAATAAATATGGTATTTACATTATGCCTATTTCGATGGATGGCGGCGGATTGCCTGAATTTCCCAAACCAGCAGCTGATAATGGTACAGCTAGGGCGCTTAAAGTTACTTCTTGGCCAGCTTTATATGCAGTGAATACCAAAACTAAGCAAATTGTTCCTATCACCAATGGCTTGGTTAGCGTTTCTGAATTGGAAGAAAGAGTTGTTAATTATGTTCAATACCAGAAAAAATACGGAAATAAACATGATTAAAAGACTAGGATTAGCGATATTGCTGATTAGTCTTTCAACTCAATGCCTTGGCAGTGTCCAAAATGACATGCAAAAGTTTTTTCATGAAATCGGTGCCAATACGAATGTTACTCCAGCAGGTGCTTATAAAGGTCAAGAAGGGGGATTTTATACGGGGGGGAGTATTTATAGCCGAAATCCTACCAGAGATTATCAATTAATGAATATTCAGATGCCCAGTATCTCGGCGGGTTGTGGTGGTATTGATGTTTTTACCGGTGGGATGGGATTTATTGATTCTAAAAGACTTGTAGAAATGATGAAGGCGATTGGTGCTAATTCAACAGGTTATTTATTTTCTCTGGGTTTAAAGCAAATGAGCCCTCAGATTATGAATCAAATTGAGGAATTGCAAAGTTGGGCAAACGAAGCGAACTGGAACAATATTAATTCTTGTCAGGCAGCGACCAAAATAGTCAATAATGCGGTAGGCTATTTTCAAGAAACGGCTAAACAAAATTGTATTAATAAAGGTTTATCTGATAGGGGGGATGATTACGGCAATTATGTTAATGCACGTCAAAAATGCCAAGATCAAAAAGAAGTTAACGCCAAAAATCGAGAAGCCTCTGAAGATCCTGTTTTTAAAGATTCTGTGATTACTAATGTAAATATTGTGTGGCGAGCTATTAATAATAATCCCATGCTTGCGTCTTTGGATAAAGAAATGAAATATTTACTCATGTCACTAACGGGAACTATGATCATTACCTCCGATGGGCCAAATGGAGCACTCAAAAAACAAATTTATGTCTCAAAGGCGATAAGTGACGACATTATTAATCATTTAGCATCTGGTCATAAATTTAAAGTTTATGCCTGCAAAGAAGATGAGGTGGCCAAAAGTGGTTGCTTAACGATAGTAGAAAAAGAGGTTGAAATTGG
>CAZTYT010000340.1:0-2370 GCA_964618245.1 uncultured Legionella sp.
CAATTAGGTTTATCCATGCGCGTAACGGTCAATACCCATAATCGTGAGGGAACCCGCATGCCAACTATTGCTGAAACAGGATTTAAGTTCGCAACCACTGTGTATGCCAAGCAATTAGCGGAAGTTGAGTCCATGATTAATGAGATTTTACAAACTAATTCTCCGGATATTTCTTTGCCAAAGGTTGATTCATAATGGCCGATCACCTACCGCTTCAAGGCAGCAGACTCGCTTTAATGACAATTTCTTTGTCATTGGCAATTTTTATGAACGTGCTCGATATTTCTATTGCGAATGTGGCTATCCCTACTATTGCAGGTGATCTTGGGGTAAGTCCTGATAATGGAACCTGGGTCATTACCTCTTTTGCCGTGAGCCAAGCCATTATGTTACCGCTAACAGGTTGGCTGGCACGGCGCGTAGGGGAAGTACGTCTTTTTCTTGTTTCGACTACTTTATTTACTATCGCTTCTGTCCTTTGTGGTTTATCAGAAAACCTTTTTATGCTCATTTTCTTTCGCGTAATCCAGGGCGCTGTTTCTGGCCCAATGATCCCCCTGTCTCAAAGCATTTTACTCGCAAACTATCCTCCAGACAAAAGAGGGCTTGCTACTGGAATCTGGGCGATGACCGCAGTAGTAGGTCCAATTTTCGGCCCCATTATGGGCGGTATAATTACTGATAATTACACTTGGCCATGGATTTTTTATATTAATGTTCCTGTTGGAATTTTTTCTGTTATTTTTACCCTGATTACTTTAAGCGGGCGAGAAACGCCTATCGTCAAGCGCCCTATCGATTACGTAGGACTTATCCTTCTTGCGATCGGCATTGGGTGTTTGCAAATACTGCTAGATAAAGGTCATGATTTGGACTGGTTTCACTCAAATTTTATTATTACCTTGGCTATTTTTTCAGTGGTCTCTCTTAGCTTTCTCATGATTTGGCTACTTACTCAATGTGAGCCCCTTATTGATGTATATTTATTTGCTGATAGAAATTTCACCATTGGGGTAATTAGTCTTACCTTAGGTTTTCTGGTTTATTTTGGGAATGTAGTTATTTTTCCTTTTTGGTTGCAAACCCAGATGGGTTACACCCCTACCTGGGCTGGTCTTGCGGCAGCACCTGTTGGCATTTTACCTTTTCTTTTAACGCCTTTTGTTGGCCACTACATGGGAAAATTTGATTTACGACTAGTAACCGGCATTGGTTTTTTAATTTTTGTAATTACCTCCTACTGGCAATCCATGTTCTATACTGAGGTTGGTTTTTGGCAATTGATTGAACCCCGTACAGTCCAGGGACTTGGGCTTGCTTTTTTCTTTACCCCCCTTATTGCCATGATTCTTGCAAATATGCCACCAGAAAAAATGGCAAGCGCACTAGGGCTTGCCAACTTTTTTCGTATCTTAGGCGGCAGTTTTGGAACTTCTCTAAGTATCACGATCTGGAACCATCGGGAAGCCTTGCATCAAAGCCATTTAGTGGAATTTGTCAATGTGTTTAATCCGATTGCCCAACAAAGTCTTAAGCAACTTCATAACTTGGGTATTGATGGAGTGAAAAGTTTTGGAGTACTGTATGCTACCGTCATCAATCAGGCATTTATGTTAGCTACTAATGATATTTTTCGCTTATCCGCCTGGATTTTTATTGGTCTATTTATTCTTATTTGGTTTGCCAAACCAACTTATGCTAAAAAAGGAGGAGCATTAGCAGCAGAATAAATAATAGCAAGCTTTCGCATCCTGATTGTTTTATAAACAATTTTTTTCTATAATCGCTTCGATTTTAAACAATAAGGTGATTTCAAATGAAAAAATGGTTAGCACTGATTGCAGGAAGCCTTTTCGCAATAAATACTCAAGCCCACGAATCATTCTGCGGCTACAAAGATTATTTTCGCCTCAGCGACAACTCACATCCTGCTATTTATATTGTAAGTGGATATAGTGACCAAGATATTTTATTGCAAGTTATTGGGCCACGCAGCTTCGTTATCAGAGACTCGCATGCCTGCCGTGTAGGTTATGCTCATGTAACAATTGCTTATGATACAGCTAATTGGTGTGTACTTGATATTAAAGACGGCCCATTTATGAATCATCCGACCGTTAATGCTTCTTGTAACGGTATTCGTTATATCAGCACTGAACATGACAGTTTTGGTGGTTACTCCTATACCATTAATGTAGATTAAGAAATCAACCTCAAACAGGATTGCTTGGGTCGTTTTGCCCCAAGCATACACTATTTACATAGGCTTATCGTTGTCATCCAAATAACCATAGGCACGCATAACTGGCCCGTGATCTTTAATCACTTGCTGTATTTGCGCCACATTTAATTTTTCTTTCCAATCCCCAA
>CAZTYT010000341.1:0-2368 GCA_964618245.1 uncultured Legionella sp.
GATAGCACAGGCCATCGCCAGCAAGTAACGTATCTGCAATATGAGACTCCAGGGAATCTTCAGGAGAAAAGACAGCCGCAATGCCGCCTTGGGCATAGCGACTATTGCATTCCATCGATTCTGCTTTACTGATTAAAGCAATTTTGAGATGGGGTTGCAGGCTTAATAATTGTAAACAATATTGCAGGCCTGCCAGCCCTGTACCGATAACAAGGACGTCAAACTCATAAGTTTTTCCTTGTTGCGATAGCGTCTCATTCATGAAAAGGCCTTAACGAGTTGCGCTGCTAATCCCGTATAATTTTCAGGAGTTAATTGAGCCAGTTGTTTTTTTAGCTTCATCCGGGATCGATAAGGATTGAATGAATTGCTGCAAGCTTACTCCATCAATTCCCTGGCCTCGAGTTAATGCTTTTAATTGTTCATAGGCGTCAGGTACATTATAACGACGCATCATGGTTTGAATGGCTTCTGCCAATACTTCCCATTTGTTTTGCAAATCATTTTGCAACGCTTGTTTATTAATTTGTAATTTATCATTTCCTTTTGCTACAGAAAGGTAAGCGATCAGGCTGTAAGAGAAGGCTACTCCAATATTACGCAGGACAGTAGAGTCTGACAAATCGCGTTGTAAGCGTGATTGGGTAAGTTTATTGGCAAAATGGATAAATAAAGAATTAGCCAAACCTAAATTACCTTCGGCATTTTCAAAATCGATGGGGTTTACTTTGTGAGGCATAGTTGATGAGCCTACTTCTTCTGCAACAGTTTTTTGCTTGAAGTATCCTAAGGAAATATAGCTCCAGATATCCTGAGTGTAATCCAAAAGAATGTTATTAATACGAACCATGATTTGTGAAACTTCGGCTATACCATCGTGAGGTTCAATTTGGGTTGTATAGGCATTAAAAGAAAGTCCTAACGAGGTGACAAAATTAGCGCAATGTTTACGCCAATCTACTTCAGGATAGGCTACGATGTGTGCGTTGTAATTTCCTACTGCACCATTGAATTTACCAGGGACTAAGACTTCTGCCAGTTGTTGTTGAGGTCTTTTCAAGCGGGCTACAAAATTAACCAATTCTTTACCCATTGTGGTAGGGGTAGCGGGTTGCCCATGTGTGCGCGCCAACATGGCGATGTCGCCATGCTGCTTACCAAGCAGGGTAATGCCGCCCATAATTTCGGCAATGGCAGGTTGAATGACTTGGGCAATAGCTTGCTTTACCATAAGTGCATAGGCCAGGTTATTAATATCTTCCGAAGTACAGGCAAAATGAATGAATGGTATGACTTCTTTTAAACGAGGATGGCTTTGAAACTTATCTCGTAGATAATATTCGACTGCCTTAACATCATGATTGGTTTTACGTTCAAAGTTTTTTACTTTTTCTGCTTCAGCTTCATCAAAATTTGCAATAATTTGATTTAAGAAGTTTTTAGCGTCCTGGTCTAATTTGGGAACTTCAATAATGCCTTCATTGGCTGCTAAAGATTCAAACCAGCGGATTTCAACCATCAATCGATAATAGATTAATGCAAACTCACTGAAGTAAGGACTTAAAACCCGGGTTTTATTAAGGTAGCGTCCGTCGATGGGGGAGATGGCGTTTAAGGAAGAAAGAGTCATAAGTAGCTTGCCCTAATGGTAAAGCATATATGATATTAGATGCGAGACCAGATGTGAATTAAAGTAGAGAATATTTTATTTTGATTAGGTCACCGTGTTGATTTTTTCATGGTCTTTTTGGTTGATTATTAATCATTGCGGTTAATGTAGAGAAAAAACTGATTGTTCTGATAATTATTTTCAAAAATTTTTAATAAAAAAATCTAATTAAGCATGCCATTTTTTTTATGCCTGTGCATATAATGCCAACATATTTTAAATATATTTTATAGTAGATTAAGTATTATGAAAATGATTATTGAATCCTATCAAGCCGGCCTATTTCAAAAAAAATATTGGCTGCAAAATATAATTTCCGGAATGATTGTTGGGGTAGTTGCTTTACCCTTGGCTATGGCTTTTGCAATCGCGTCAGGAGCTAAACCAGAACAAGGCTTATATACTGCTATAGTAGCTGGTTTGATTGTATCGGTAATGGGGGGGAGCCGTCTGCAAATTGCTGGACCCACCGGTGCTTTTATTGTGGTATTGTCTGGAATTACTGCCAAATACGGTATTTCTGGCTTGCAGATTTCCACTTTGCTTGCTGGTTTTATATTACTGTTTTTTGGTTTAGCGCGTATGGGTGGAATTATTAAATTTATTCCTGCCCCGGTTATTATTGGTTTTACAGCAGGAATTGCTGTTGTTATCTGGGTTGGACAGTGGCACTATTTTTTTGGTTTTCCATCTGGAGGC
>CAZTYT010000342.1:0-2273 GCA_964618245.1 uncultured Legionella sp.
TTTAATCCATCCAAAGAAGATAATGCTAAAGCATTCGTTATTGATAGATGCTGCAATTGTTTATTATTAACTAATAACTTATTTAAGAACACTTCTGTTAATGAGGTCTGTGGATAGCGAAAATAAATTTTTTTTAAAATCAATACTATTGCAAATTGCCCCTAAAAATAATTCTCGCTTTCTAGCTTCCATTTGGTTAAATAACGTCAATTTCAATACAGCTTCCCTCTCTTTAATAGGTAGCTGCTTAAAATGAGCGATTTCACCTTGCATCGACTGCAAATATTTTCGATTTAAACTGAGGGAGCTATGCTCATATTGCTCGAGCATTTCCAAAGCTACTTTTGGAGTAACAATTTTAGGATGATTATCAGCTGTTAAAAAATCAAATATTTCCTGTGCTGCTGTCAAAGTGGTACTATAAGAATTGGTAATTGTAGACCATCCATATAGCTTATATTTAGAAACCAAATTATCAAAACGCTCTATGGCAGAGCCAGACTGCGATAAAACCCCCTCGTAAAAAGGTGCTATCTTTGGCTCAAGTGCATGCAAGAGCTTTAATAAACTAGTGTTTCGATTTTTCTTCAGCATGGTCTGTAAGAGCTGGATCTTATAAACAATTTGCAAAACCGCTGCTGCTGGTAAAACAAAATGAACATAGCTCTTTTGATTAGGATTAGCATCTGAAGAAAAAGTGTAATCCTTAAATACCACCTCATAACTATCAGCGATAGGCTTTAACTCTGCCAACCACGCTTTTGCTGTTTCGATTACATCCAAACAGAGTAACTCATCAATTGCTTCATCATCTAAAGAATGTTGCATAGAGCCTAAACAAAAAAGAAAAACTTTTACAAATAATTTTTCCCCACTGGAAAACCAATATTCTTCTTCTTTCAAGTCACTAACTAATGAATGCTCATAATCAACATTGGAGATCTCATAAAAGCCACGAGAGTTTTTCACTAACGCATAATTTTCCTTCTTACCATCTTCCGTATTGGTGATCATGCTAAACAAAGTAAGCTTATTATTGTTGTTGGGCTCTAAAAGGGATAATCTGCTGTCATTAATACGACTTCCCGCATCTTTAGAAATTAAGATTGGTATTGATTGGTTATCAATTCTTAATAATCCCGATATACTCCATGGTAAACCGCGTTGAGCGTCAAAAAACCGTCGGTACAAATATTGGAGCGCATCATTAATTCCAGGTAGTCCAGGAAAGAGCTTACAATAAACAAATTGGCCAGAAGGCAGTTTAAGCTTGTATACAGGATGATTTCCCGGCAATGTTGAAGGTTGCGGCGCATGTTTTTCACTACCCCAAATTTGCTTACTTAATTGAGAATGTAACAAAATAGGTTTTTCTTGACCGACTAGAGTAAGAGTGGCTTCGCTTTTAATATTGCCATTAAGTTCTCGACTAAGTTGTTCGACCCACTTAGGAAACTCTTTTTTCCAGTACAAACGCTCGCCATTTGCTGCAGGAATATTGCCTAAATGACGTAACAATATATTTTTTTTGTAGGGGAAGATGTCCTTGAGTCGCTATTAATTTCAGTATGCCGCTTTTAACTGTATTTAATTGTTCTAAATCAAGAGGAGAGCTGAACTTTACAGCAAGTTGACTGCTCGCGATTTCCCCTTCTAAAACAGTTTTAGAATCAAAATAATTTAATAGAGTATACTTAAGACTCTTTTCACCCAGTTCAAAATAAATGTTTTTTGCTTCAATTTTAGAGCCCTTTAATTTCAAACAAAAAGTATAATTAACAGCTTTCTCTCGTTTTAATACTTCTTCCAAGGTCTCATAATATGCCAAGCGAGCCGCTCCTTGCGTACGACGATAGATGCTTTCATGTTTTGATAAAGGAGTATTCGCTTGCTGGCATAGATGATAGGCCATCCATTTGGCAATATCTGCTTGAATAATGGGCTCTTGGCTTGATTCAATGTAATACGTATATGGAGTGTTTATTACATTCTTTATCTCTTCTTTTTTTTGATAAGCGAGTCGAAGATTATGGTAAATAGGCTTTAAATAAAAATCCTGGTAAATAGTTTCAACCTCTGATCTTTGAGATACATAATAGGAATCTTTTTCACACTTTTGTCGTTCTTTCTTAATAAGATCATGGAGATTCTTCTCTATAGCTAATCCGACAGGAAGAAGGCTTTTTTCCTCGGGAGACCAATCCATTAACAAATAGCCTTGCTCGAACATTAACGAAACTAGTTCAGCTTGATGTGCTAGTGATAACCGCACC
>CAZTYT010000342.1:2283-2355 GCA_964618245.1 uncultured Legionella sp.
ATCTTGAGAAATAGTGGTCGGCGATGGTGATGTGTTACTTTTCAATAAAACAAATTGCCAGCAACAAATTAA
>CAZTYT010000343.1:0-2343 GCA_964618245.1 uncultured Legionella sp.
AAGATAACGAGGAGCTAAAGCCGCATGCTCACGGCTTGAACCTTGGCCATAATTTTCTCCGCCTATAATGACATGCCCATGGGGATTGCCCTGGGCTCGTTTGACATATTCTGGATCCACATAAGCATAAGTATATTCACTAATTTTCGGAATATTACTGCGATAAGGCAGCACTTTGGCTCCAGCAGGTGAAATTTCATCAGTAGATATATTATTTTCTACAATAAGCAACACAGGAACTTTAAGTGATTTAGGCAATCCTTCCAATTTGGGTAGAGAAACAATATTTGGCCCTTTGATTAATTGAATTTTTTTCGCTTGAACTAAGTCCAAAGGATCTTCAATACAAGCGCGGTTTAGTATTCTTTTGGTTGGTAATTTAACATGAGGATAAGCCATTTTTAAGGTTCGTGGATCAGTAATTTTGCCATTCAAGGCCGAAGCAGCCGCTGTTTCGGGGCTACAAAGAAAGACTTTATCTTCCATCGTTCCTGAGCGACCGGGGAAATTTCTGGGGACAGTGCGTAAACTGTTTTTATCAGTTGCTGGTGCTTGCCCCATACCAATACAACCATTACAACCTGCTTGATGAATGCGGGCGCCGGCATGAATCAAACTACCCAAATGACCTTCACGGGCAAGCTCTTCTAAAATAGTGCGCGAACTTGGATTAATGTCCAGGGAGATATTTGGTTTTATCGTATGGCCTTTAACTATTTCAGCCACTACGGCAAAATCACGATAACCAGGGTTTGCTGAAGAGCCAATATAAGCTTGATATAGTTCGTCGCCTGCTATTTGAGTGACTGGGACGACATTGCCAGGACTAGTCGGTTTGGCAATAAGGGGTTGTAACCTAGATAAATCAATGTTCTCATTTTTATCATAGGTTGCGTTATCATCAGCTTTTAATTCAATCCAGTCTTTTTCCCGTCCTTGGCTTTTTAAAAATTCCTTGGTAATTTCATCGGATGGAAATACGGTACTGGTTGCCCCGAGTTCTGCTCCCATATTCGCAATTACATGACGATCCATCGCGGTCAAGTGCTTTAAGCCTTCCCCATAATATTCAATGACATAGCCTACTCCACCTTTTACATCATAGCGACGCAGCATTTCCAAAATCACATCTTTGGCACTCACCCAGTCTGGTAATTTTCCAGTCAGTTGGACTCCCAATACCTTTGGCATTTTAATATAAAGAGGATAGCCGGCTATGGCCATGGCAACTTCAAGTCCTCCTGAGCCAATAGCAAGCATCCCCATGGAACCTGCTGCACAGGTGTGGCTGTCTGATCCGGCCATCGTTTTTCCAGGAATACCAAAATTTTGCATGTGTACCGCATGGCTGATGCCATTACCAGGACGGCTGAAATGAAAACCAAATTTTCGAGAAGCACTTTCTAAAAACAAGTGATCATCAGGATTTTTATTATCTTCCTGAATTAAATTATGGTCTACGTATTGCACAGAAATTTCAGCTTTTGTTCGTTCCAGGCCTATAGCTTCTAACTCAAGCATAACTAAGGTACCGGTGGCGTCTTGGCATAAGGTTTGGTCAATCTTCAGCGCAATCTCTTCTCCGGCTTGCATTTTCCCGTCAAGAAGATGAGATTGGATAATTTTTTGCGTAACATTCATCGCTGACTCCTTCCATGGGTATGAGCCATTTTCATTGTATTAGTAAAATATAGCACAATGAGGTCTTGTTTTGTGCTTTAAATGGCGGTGAACTAAACTTTAGATAGGTCATTTTTTAGGAGAAATAGCGTGAAGTATACTGATCGCAAGCAGGCAGGTATCATTTTGGCTGATTTGCTTCAGGAATATGCGCAACGACCCGATGTAATCGTACTTGCTTTACCTCGAGGAGGTGTCCCGGTAGCCTATGAAATTGCTATCAAGCTTGTTGTGCCTTTGGATATTTTTATTGTGCGTAAATTAGGAGTTCCCGGACACGCCGAGTTTGCTATGGGGGCAGTTGCTTCAGGAAATGTTATGGTTTTTAATGAAGCATTAATCAATTCACTCCATATTAAAGCAGAGGCTATTGATAAAATTATTGAAGAGGAACAAGAAGAGTTAACTCGTCGAGAGCTCGTTTATCGTGGTAATAAGCCTTATCCAGCGCTGTCTGGAAAAACTGTTATCCTGGTTGATGATGGTATTGCTACTGGTTATACCATGCGTGCTGCAATTACGGCTCTTAAGCGCAAACACTTGGCTGATTTAATTGTTGCAGTTCCTGTGGCTGCGCGCGCTACCTGCGAAGAATTAGCTGATCTGGTAAAAAAGGTGATATGTCCGTTGCAACCAGCTAATTTTTATGCGGTAGGTTTATGG
>CAZTYT010000344.1:0-2332 GCA_964618245.1 uncultured Legionella sp.
GGTGGCGATACCACCAATTTCATTTGCGCGCATTCATCAATAAAAGTCACTACTTTATCGGTGTTATCCATATCAGAGGACATTACTGCAGCCATGAATGCAGCAGGATAATGCGCTTTCAGCCAAGCAGTTTGATAAGCAACCAAAGCATAGGCAGCAGAATGTGATTTGTTAAAACCATAACCAGCAAATTTTTCCATCAAATCGAAAATATAAGTCGCTACACTTTCATCAACACCACGAGCGGTCGCTCCCTGCGTAAATATTTCCCGTTGTTTTGCCATTTCCTCAGGCTTTTTCTTACCCATGGCACGGCGAAGTAAATCTGCAGCGCCTAAGGTATAATTAGCTAAAACCTGAGCAATTTGCATCACCTGCTCTTGATAAAGAATAACCCCATAAGTAGGCTTTAGAATAGGCTCCAAATCGGGATGTGGATAATCCACAGCTGCACGCCCATGTTTTCGATCGATAAAGTCATCCACCATACCTGATTGCAATGGGCCAGGTCTAAATAATGCCACTAATGCAATGATGTCTTCAAAACAATCAGGCTGTAAACGATTAATAAGTTCTTTCATTCCACGGGATTCCAATTGGAACACCGCCGTGGTTTTACACGCTTTTAGCAACTCAAAACTTGCTGCATCATCAGTAGGAATATGGCCAATATCGATTAACGGTACGCCTGCTGCTTGATTTTTCTTATTGACTATGGCCAAAGCCCAGTCAATGATGGTTAAGGTACGTAAACCCAAAAAGTCAAACTTGACTAAGCCTGCCGCTTCAACGTCATCTTTATCAAATTGGCATACAATTTGTGTGGAGCCTTCTTCACAATAAATTGCGGTAAAATCAGTAAGGAGTGAAGGAGCGATCACCACCCCTCCAGCATGTTTACCGGCGTTGCGAGTAACACCTTCTAGCTTCAATGCCAGATCGATTAGCTCCTTAACTTCATCCTCTTCTTGATAACGACGATTAAGCTCTGGTTCTAACTCCATGGCTTTACTTAAAGTAATGCCGATCTCAAAAGGAATTAATTTAGCCAACTTATCCACAAAGCCATAAGGATGGCCTAACACTCGCCCTACATCTCTTACCACTGCTTTCGCAGCCATCGTACCGAAAGTAATAATTTGTGATACGCTTTGGCGGCCATATTTTTCCGCTACATAGTCAATAACCCGATCACGACCTTCCATACAAAAATCGATATCAAAATCAGGCATGGAAACCCGTT
Source organism: uncultured Legionella sp. (assembly GCA_964618245.1). Classification (GTDB taxonomy): domain Bacteria; phylum Pseudomonadota; class Gammaproteobacteria; order Legionellales; family Legionellaceae; genus Legionella. The sequence goes on from CAZTYT010000344.1 coordinate 1,244, forward strand.
CAGGATTTAAAAATCGCTCAAAGAGTAATTCATATTCTAAAGGATCCAGGTCAGTAATTTTTAGAGCATATGCGACTAGTGATCCAGCCCCAGAACCTCGTCCCGGCCCCACTGGCACTCCATTTTGCTTGGCCCATTGAATAAAATCAGCAACAATTAAGAAGTAACCAGCAAAACCCATATTATTTATCACATCCAGTTCAATCTGGAGGCGCTTCTCGTATTCTCCCCGCGCTGCTTGCAGTTCTTCTACCGATTTGTCTTTAAAAAGCTGAGCTAATCGTTCTTCAAGCCCTTGCTGAGATAAGTGAGATAAATAATTTTCAACGGTTGATCCCTCAGGGATAGGAAAATTGGGCAGGTAATTATTGCCCAGATTTAACTTGACGGTGCAACGCTTACTTATTTCTACCGTATTTTGCACTGCAGATGGCAAATCAGAAAATAAATCTACCATTTCATCCGCAGAGCGTAAATACTGTTGAGGGCTATATTGCTTTACACGACGCGGATCGGCTAAAGTAAGGCCATCGTGGATGCAGACTCTTGCTTCATGCGCATCAAAATCTTCTTTATCAATAAAACGGACATCATTCGTGGCCACTAAAGGCAACTGTAACTCTTCTGCCAATGCTACCAATTTCTCATTGTAAAGGGTTTCTTCGGCTCGTCCCGTACGTTGAATTTCCAGATAAAAACGCTGAGGAAATAATTTTTTCCAATATAAGGCACGATTTTTGGCTAATTCCCAATCATTTGCCAATAAAGCTTGGCCAATATCACCAAATTGCCCCCCTGACAAAGCAATTAGCCCTGCCCCATATTCTGCAATCCATTCACTTTGGACTCTGGGCTGCCCTTGATGTTGTCCTTCTTGGTACGCTTTCGAGACTAAACAGGTCAAATTTTTATAGCCTTCAGAATTAAGGCAGAGTAAGACTAATGAATAAACACGCTCGGGCTGACCAGGCTCATGCCAAGGCAGATCACTCCCTATGATGGGTTTAATCCCCGCATCGACTGCATTTTTATAAAGTTTGACCGCGGCAAATAAATTACAATAATCGGTAATTGCAACAGCGCACATTC
>CAZTYT010000345.1:0-351 GCA_964618245.1 uncultured Legionella sp.
ATGTTGTAATGTTTTAGTTGCTAATGGTTGCTTGTAACTTGCAAATAACTGGTCAAACTCCGTCTTGGCTGCTGCAGGAACTAATGGTGCAGCCAATTGAAATGCATAATGACGTGCCAGGGCTTGTGGATCTTGTTGGGGATTTTGTGCATAAGCCGAAACCGTGAGCAGAGCCATCATTTGTAATTCTCGCGGAGACATAAGCACTTCTGTTGTGGAGTGCTGGCACAAGAAAGTATAAACCTTTAAAAATTCCTGTGCCAAGGCAAATTGCTGACCTTCCAGCACAGTACCTGCAAACACTGGTTTTAAAATAGTCTCATAAATAAAGGCTGGTGATAAAGGTTCAAA
>CAZTYT010000345.1:361-2330 GCA_964618245.1 uncultured Legionella sp.
CTGCCTTCCCCCATAATTTAGTGGGTTTCCTGCAAAAATCACTTTGTGATTGGCATCTAGCTTATAATATTTCCCATCAATAAGGATACCTGGCGGATTATGAAATAATCCTTCAAACTCACTCCATTGCCGAGGTGAAAGGTTAGCCTCATCAATGAAAAGTATTTTACGTTTATCTGATTTATCTTTAGCCCAGGCACGCATTTGCGCTTCGCTTTGATATAATTTATCTTTATCACTAATAAAATCTTTGGTAACAAAGCTGGTTTTTCCTGTTGCGGTAAGGCCAGTTAAAAACGCATAAGGAGCTCGATTTAAAACCCCATTTACCGCATCTTTGCGTGCCTGGGTAAAAGCTTCTGCTTGTGCTTTAGTCTGATTTTCATTAATTAAAGGCTGTAAATCAAAATGCACCGCTAAATCCATCATGCCTAGCCAATTTTCTTCAGTGGATTGGCCTGGATGAGTTTTAGCGTATGCCAAGCGAGCTTGCAGACAACTTAAGGGCTCTTCTTTCAATTGAGCTATTGATAATTGAGCAAGGTCGGATTCTTGATAATAGCGAAGCAAGCAAGCTCGTTTATCCTCAATATCAACCTTATGATGACTGTAAGAGAGCGTCTGTAAAGGTTGCAAGGAGGAGCTGACCACCACCAATTGCCCAGGTGCTTCCTTGTCTTGCTCTCGTTGTAAAATAAATTGAGTTAAGGCATCGCCCAGGCTTGGGGATATTTCTCCCTTCAACAAAACCCGCTTTTTTTTCTTCAATGCAGTTATTAACGCTTGATCAGTGGAATTAAAGGTAAAAGTTAAACTTTCTTTATTAAAGTCACTATGAATATGCTTTAATAGCTGACTGCTACTGCACTCACTTACGTCAATCACTACCCAGGATTCGTCCTGCGTTAACTGAGCTACTGTAGTATCTACTTCTGTACTTTCAATTAGGGTAGTTACGCCTTTTTGCCCATTCCAGGATTGAGATGGCTTTGGCTCATTCATCGAAAGATTTGCTACTGTAGCAGGAAGAGTCACCCCAGGGCTGACATGGAAATGCAATTTTACATGCAGTTTTTGAGCTTCATCCAGAACCTCTGCCCATTGAGTCTCACTTAAGGAACGAGTGACTAATACATCACAGTGCTTGCTCTCATAGGCAGTCAATAATCCAGGTACCGTATCCAATGTTTGTTGCGCATTATCACATAGGTATTGAGTCTTAAATGTGCTTAATGTACTTGGATTTAAAATTAAACCATGCGGGCACGACTCATGATCCCATTGGGTGTTGTAGGTTAATCGAGGCCAATCATAACCTTGGCTCCGGCTCAACTTTAAAGCTTTAGGGAAAACAAAATGCTTTCCATAAAAATCAAAATAACCCTGAGTAGTGGCTTGCTGCCAAAACATATTAAACTCAGGATCTTGCCAAGGACCATTTTGTATATCAATGGGCAAACCACTGGCTAGCGCTTTGTCTAACTCTCCTTCAGCCCAAACTAGTTGGTCTTTTTTAATTACCCAATGCCCTAACAAGCGTTCTTGCCAATCGATGGCTTCGAAGAGATTAATTTCATAATGCTTGACCAGAGGATCACGCATCTGAATCTGTAATGGTGCATGGCCTTGAAGTAAATCTTCAGGGTAAGTTTCTAAGGCATCAAAACGCGAATAAAAATCTGAACCCCGATAACTATCCTCTTTATTAGGATTAATTAAGCCTATCACTTGGGTCAATGGGGGTAAGGGGCTTCCATCCGCGTAGCGTATCTCATCCACCAACGCATTAAAACGAACAATGTCATCCGCTTTTAATTGATCATAATTCACTATTAAGACTGGCGCGGGCTGGCTATTTTTATGCTGCACTAAAAACTCATGCAGTGGCCCCCCCGGGGCCTGGCATCAAATACCCTTTATTGCCATCGCGCTTAATCCAGGAGGCTGAGCATATCAAATCCTCTGGTTT
>CAZTYT010000346.1:0-2323 GCA_964618245.1 uncultured Legionella sp.
ATTTGAAAGCTGCCATTACCTATATGTTGCCACGATCATGAGGAAAGTAACTTTTTGGCGTATCCAAACATTCAATGCCGTAGTGACTGTATTGGTCTTGTTTGCTTCTTTTTATTTTCAATATGTAGTGGGGTTAACGCCTTGCCCTTTGTGTATTATGCAGCGAGTTTGCATTTTTTTATTGTTAGCAGTGATGGGATTTGCTTTTAGAACCGAAAAAAAGGCACATTATATTGCATTATTACAACTTATTATTGCTGCGGCAGGATTATTTTTTGCCTCGCGTCAATTATGGCTGCAATCATTGCCGCCAAATAGCGTCCCTGCATGCATGCCAGGCATGGATATTTTAATCCGTTATTTCCCTTGGAAAACCATTGTCCACACTTTATTGTGGGGGGCCGGTGATTGTGCTGAAGTGGCCTGGAGTTTCTGGGGTATTAGTATGGCAGGTTGGAGTGCTATTTATTTTCTCTTTATATTTATGATAAGCGGCTTTTTATTTTGGCGAACTCGTTTTGCCCGTTTTATAGACCGTTTTTAACAGCATAAGCTTGATTGAGCACAAAGTGTAATCAAGATTTAAACTGTAATCGTTTTATTCAATACATCATACTGCCCAGCTTTTTTCGCTTCATTTTCTGCCTGTTTTGCTTGAATTGGGTTTTTGCCTTGTTGAGGCAGGTGGCGTGTAAATTCCAGAATACGCTCTAAGGAACCTGGTTTTTGCAATGAAGTTGTTTGCAGCAGTTCAAGTAATAATTCTCGTGGCTGATGACTGACAATCAACATATCACATCCTGCTTGCAAGGCTTTATCGGCTCGAGTGGCCAAATCACCGATATCAGCGCCTTTCATGCTTAGACAATCACTTAAAACCAGTCCTTGAAAACCTAATTGTTCACGTAAAATATTTTCTAGCCAAATGGAAGAAAAACCTGCGGGATTCTCTTTATCCACTGCTGTATAGGTCACATGAGCCGGCATAATGGCTGCCAGTAAGCCTTGACTAATGAGCGCGAAAAATGGTTTTAAGTCTCTTGTTTCCAATTCTTCTAATGAACTATCGTAAATTGGCATAGTAATATGAGAGTCAGATAAAACTGAGCCATGTCCAGGGAAGTGTTTGCCAACAGCAGGCATTCCTGCAAGGTTCATGCCCTTAATAAAAGCGCTTGCTATCTCAGTTACAGCCTCGGGGTGAACATGAAATGCCCTGTCTAATCCCGCAATAATGCTGCATGGCCCATGAATATCCAAGACCGGCGCCAAGCTTAAATCAATCCCATGTGCCAAAAGTTCCTGAGCCATTATTGTTCCATACTCTTGAGCAAGTTCAATGCCAATTTGTTGATTGTGATCATAGATTTTGCCATAAGTGAGGGCCGCAGGAAGGGCGCTAAAGCCATGGCGCTGAAATCGCTGCACATTACCCCCTTCATGATCTATTGCAATAAAGAGTTCTGAATTAGCTTCCTTAATGCTATTAACCAAGCGAGCTAATTGCTGAGGATTGATAAAGTTACGGCTAAAAAGAATAACAGCACCTGTATTAGGGTGCTTTAAAACCGTTTCTTCAACTTTAGAAAGTTCCGTACTTTCTATATCAATCATGAATTGCAAGGGCATAGTTTAGAATCCTTATTTAATCTAGGCGGCAGTTTATCATAGTATTGTTCAATGATAACACTGGTAATCTGAGAGTGAGTTAGCTATCATCGCCTTTTTTAAACGTTGTTAAGCGAATGAAAAACTTTTCTTGTGAAGTGTTGTATAAACATGCGGCTACTCATGCGCGAGTAACCCGCGTGACTACAGCACATGGTGAGTTTATCACTCCAGTCTTTATGCCCGTAGGAACGAGGGCAGGGGTCAATAATATGACTCCTGTTGAATTACATGCCGCTCATAGCCAAATTATTTTAGGTGGTAACACCTATCACATGCTGTGTGCCCCAGGCATGGAAGTTATTGAGAAAGCTGGTGGCATGCACCCTTTTATGGGGTGGCATGGGCCTATGTTAACAGACAGTGGCGGGTTCCAGGTTTTTAGCTTATCCAAGAATAAAGAAATTTGTACCATCGATGAGGAAGGCGCTCATTTTAGACTGCCTGGAAGCCAGCGATTAATCCATATGACACCAGAAATGTCATTGGAAACACAAAAAATTATTGGCGCTGATATTATCATGGCTTTTGATCAGTGCACACCAGATAGTTGTACTAAAGATGAAGTGCAACAGATTATGACAAGAACACATCGATGGTTACAGCAATCAATTGCCTATCATCAACAGTTTCCTCATTCTCGCTATGGCTACCA
>CAZTYT010000347.1:0-1492 GCA_964618245.1 uncultured Legionella sp.
ACCCGGAGAGGTGTTGCGGACAAACACCAAGCGTCGTTAGACAAATGAGGCCTGTTAGTTAGCCAGTGATAAACTTAAAATACTCGAAGTCGTTTTCGAGACGTTGGAGGTCTTTTATTCATAAAGCCTTCTTGAGTGATTGGGTCCACAGCTTAACCTTTAATTTGCCGGGCTTTACTCGATACGACAATATGTTTCACGTGGAACATGAGTATGTTAAGTCGTTGTTCCAGCGCAACCATTGATCCTGGTTAATTATTAGTCTTTGTCGTCGAACTGAGACCGAACACATGATGAAGTTATTGTCTTTGAAAACATCGCTTAATATTATTCTGCAATAGCAAAAAGAACAATGCCCGGATTCAGAGTCCTTGTAAAATCCCCGTTATCTAATCGCGGATACATTCAGAACAAATGCCTTTTTAATCCAAACATATCGTCTCGTGAGCTTCATGGCACAAGTATCTCTAACGGTAACCACCATTTTTCATTGGACGATTTAAGAGGAGGCTGTCTACAATACCGGGGCCTGGTTTCATCTGTCCAAGATTTTAAGCACTCAAAGATGCAGACCTAAGCGTCCTTTCTTTTTATAACCCTACAAAACATCATCTTTGGTTATGAGCATGAATGGGCCAAATTAGAACACGTTTTTTGCTGATCACTTTAAAATGTTTCACGTGGAACCAAACTATATCCAGAATGGCTTCCTATACAATACCTCGGTAATTGATTCCAGGGTCTTGTCGGATGAATCAGTCTGTTTAGATAAACAAATTGGGTCCTGGATCATAAACTCCATGAAACCGGCCAATAAATCTAAAATCTAAAAAAACCTAGCAAAAAGTGCCTGGTAGCGGAGGCAATAACTGGATCTGGCAAAGTGGGACTAAACGCAGCCTCAAACCATAAAAAGACTGGAGTAAATTAAAAGCATAATAAGCTTGTGGTAAGTTGAATCGTGCCAAACACCGACAAAAGAAGTTTGAGCTTGCTAAAGTGGCTTAAAACAATTCTAATAAGATTAAACAGGGTGGGGATTAAGGATAAAAGGAGCGAGTATATTTCAATCTTCTCGGGTGATTCCAGGAACGATTTATAGTTTTCGAAAAGTGAATAACGAAAACTTCAATCTGTTTTGGTGTTCGTTAATAGAGGTTGATAGAGTTTTATGTCTCCAGGCAATTAAGGTGAGCAGCAGCTGATAATTTGTTTGAGAACAAATCAATTCGCTAATCTCAAAATAGATTTAATCTAATTGGGTTATTTAGCCCAGTGTTTTTTCTTGCTAGTTTTGACCGTAATTTTTGATCATATGTATTTCACGAGCAATTCAGGCCTCTTTTAGTATAAGAGGCAATTGAGTTTAAACCGAATTACTTTGCATCTAAACAGGCGTTGGCTTGACATAAATTTTGTTGCCCAGTAATTTTTCTTCAATAAATAATGATGGACAATTCGATTAAACAAAGTAATGTGACGCCGATATTCT
>CAZTYT010000347.1:1502-2314 GCA_964618245.1 uncultured Legionella sp.
AATTGAGATTTGCCAAATCATTTAACTGGAGGTAGTAAAACAGACGCGGTGTTTTAATTACTTGGAAAGGATTTTAATTTCCGTTCTCCTGTTATTTTGCCTTCCTGGCTCAGTATCGTTTTTATCGATAGGAATGGTTTCCCCATAACCCTTCGGAATGAGACGGGAAGGAGAGATGCCTTTTGAAATGAGAAAATCAACAACAGCATTGGATCTTTCGAAACTTAAGCGCATGTTATAGTCTTCTGCCCCTACATCGTCGGTATGACTTGACAACTCTATTTTTACATTCGGGTAGTCTTTCAGGAACTTTACAACCCTGTTAAGTTCTGTTTGCGATTCCGGACGAATTGTGGACTTGTCTACGTCGTAAAATATGTTCCTGAGAATGATCGTACTACCCACTTCCATTTTCTTAAGTGAAATATCAAGATTAAACTCTTGAAAATCAGTGCCTTCGGGGATGTTTATGTTTTCCGTGTGAAACAGGTAACCCTGACACTTTACCGCAATTCCATAATTTTTGCCGCTTGGTAGCGTTACTAAATACTTGCCGGTACTACTATTAGATCTGAACGTAGCCACCAACACCCCTTTATCGTTGTCTATAAGCTCTATGGTCGATTCTAATGGCTTAAGTGATAGTCCATCATTAACAAGGCCCTTTAAGATCGTTAATTTGGCTGATTTGACCTCAACTTCACTTTGAGTTTTTAAGCTGATCATGGCTGTACTCATTGCAGCAATAAGTTGGTCTTGTCCGTTCAACAGAGGCTGTTTTTCCGGGCCGAGGAAAGTGATCTTGTAAATAT
>CAZTYT010000348.1:0-1502 GCA_964618245.1 uncultured Legionella sp.
TGCCATTAATTTTATAAGCAAATACCCTGAAAGGAAGGAATTAGTTGAAGTCATGTCACCGCTAGCTCGTGAAGAATTACTTCATTTTGAAAAAGTTATTCAGGTCATCGCAAACAGAAATATTGAGTTTGGCCCCCTTCCCCCCTCTAATTATGCCAGCGAAATGCATAAAAAAGTGGTTAAGTATAATTCCGTGGAACGTCTATGTGACCTGCTTCTCATTGGTGCAATTATTGAAGCGCGCTCATGTGAACGCTTCTATACACTTATTCCCTATCTTGAAGACCAGGAGTTAGCAAAATTTTATGGTACATTAGTGCGTTCTGAGGCTCGACATTTTGAAGATTATTTACGTTTGGCTAAGTTATATGGCGGTGATATTAGTAATCGTCTAGCTATGTTCTTGGCCATAGAAAATAAGCTTATTTTAGGAAAAGATAATGTATTTCGCTTTCATAGTGGCATTCCAGTATGACATGACTAGCAGTAGATAGTTTAGTGTAGGGCACGATTATCAGGCCAAGGTTCATAGCCGTCAGGCTAAGAGCCAAGGCCCGACCTGATATATTACTGTTATGGTCTTGGTCTATATTGTAATTCTGTTTCCACACCTAAGAATTTACCCAAACCATCTTCTGGGTCATCTCTTAAAGTCTCAAAAGCCGCTTTGGTTAAAACACCTCTATCGCCAGTTGTTTTAACGAATGTTCCGTCAGCTCCTGGTTCATAATCGTGTTCTTTTAGCCAAAGGGCAACTAAAGTTTTAAAACCTTGATTTAAATTGGCTGTTTTTTCTTCAACCAGTTCAACAGTTTCTTTTCGATTGATCAGGCCCTCATTTGCCTTATCTGAGCGCTCCAAATCCCCAATAACTAATTGATTTTGATCATTTAAACTTACATCATGAATTAAGGCAGGTAAATCAACTCTAGGATTACCAAGAAGTTTATCTACAAGTTTATCTTTAAATGGCACTAAAAATTGATCTCTAAGCAATTGCTTCGCCTGAGTAGTGTAGGGGCTGGCAATTACTGCTAAAGAGTTTGAGAGTGCATCGAATAAGGTCGAATATAATGACCATAAAGACATCATCGCAGATCGCCAGTCATTATAAGAATTTTGCTCGGAATGAATCGCTCTATCTGCATCGCGGACTAATTTATCCCAAAGCGTAATTTCTCGACCATGCTCATCATGAGTCATTCCTGCTTGTTTTAATTGACTTATTGCATCCAGATCAGCACTTTGTCTAGCCGCCATCAAACGCTGACGATAAGCTTGAGCAGCTGCAATATCGCGCTCCGTAGCTAATCTATTTAAATCATCTTGCATTTCTTTTTTCTTTTGAGCAATTTTTGCTTGATCGACTGCATTTGCCATTATTGAATCCTCGCTTACATCTGGGTAAAATAAAGCCCTTCTGTACTATCATAACACAATAGTTTGGGATTGTCATCCCAATCACTCAATACATATCTTACTAACTTTTCTGCATTCGTCTG
>CAZTYT010000348.1:1512-2313 GCA_964618245.1 uncultured Legionella sp.
ACGTACACCCGGTCTATGCGTGTGTCCATGAATTAATTGGCTTACGTCATGTTCTTGCATATGTTTAATGACCGACTCAGCAACTACATCCATTTGCTCCATGGGTTTATTGCTATTTTGACTACGACTTCGTACTTGATTAACTAAACGTTCTCGGTATTTTAACGATAAACTTAAAAATAACGCTGGAAAAATTTTATTTCTGGTTAATAATCTAAAACGTTGATGAGCTAAGTCTTTCGTGCAATACCTGTCCCCATGAACAAGCAGAATTTTTTCTTTACCTAAATAGATAATTGTCGGCTCAGTTAAGATAGTCCATCCTGCAAGCTTCGCGAATGCTTTTCCCAATAGAAAATCACGATTGCCATGCATGTAAAACAGATTAATACCTTGTTGAGATAAAACATGAAGTTGTTGAGCAATCGCTCTACTCCAATCATTAAGCGTATCATCGCCTGCCCAAGCATGAAAAAAGTCACCTAAAATATAGATATTTTTGACTGTATGCTTTTGCGCCCACACCAAGAATTGGTCAAAACGCTGTTTAATCGCAAAATCATCCGGGTGTAAATGCAGATCAGAAATAAAAACAGCCTCTATCATAGAGGCTCAATCTGGATATGATCATCCAACAAATAGATTTGACAAGGGCCATTTTGACGTTCAATGGCGTCGCTTAAACGATAATAACCAGCAATAGATACAAGCTCTGCCTCTAACGATTGACAAAAAATCCTCGCTTCTTTGTCGCCAGAGATACCTGCTAATGCTCTACCCCGCAACGCGCCATACACATGG
>CAZTYT010000349.1:0-212 GCA_964618245.1 uncultured Legionella sp.
TGGTTAATCTGGACGCCTTTGTTAAGTAGCTATTATGCAGCCATTTCTATAGGACGTCAGATTAGAACGTTTGTAATCGGTATTTTGATAGGTCCGCTTTTGTTATTAGCCATCCTTGAGCAATGGGGGGCATTACTATATGACTGGTCTTTTTTGGGCGGATTATCGTGGTGAATTAATTTTAATCCTGAGTTTATGCTTAATTGTCCTAT
>CAZTYT010000349.1:245-2306 GCA_964618245.1 uncultured Legionella sp.
GACAGCAAAGAGGAAGGATACTCGCATTATTGCACAAGGTTTAATGCCAGCTACTCCGAATTTAGCAGCAGGACGTTTAAGTTTAGAATATTCTTCAAAAATTTATGGTATCAGTCATTATGCGACAACCTTTTTTTTAGGGGTTGCAGTACTCATATTTTTTCACTCGGTAGGTGGGTGGTATTTTATTGGATTATTATTTGCAATCTTTGCGCCTTGTATCATCATTAAAACCTGTGGTATCAGTTTAATGCTAGGTTATCAACTCATAAAAGATTCTAGGGTCAACAATGCGCGGAGTCACTAAAGTTACAAAATATTGGGAACATACCCTCCGGATGGTGATGGCGATTCCGCCAGTCCTTATTTTTGCTTACCTGGGCTATGCCAGGCCTGATATCAGTTTAGGGTTGGGGGTACTCTCCGCATGGCCAGGGTTTTTGCTACTCTTTTTAGCGATTCTTCCAGCGGGCAAAGTCAGATTGGGAGAGGCCGAGAAGCGTATCGTTTTTTGGAAATGGTTTGCCGGCCTATTGCTAGCTCAAGTCCTGATCGGATGGTTATTGTTGACGCAAAGCCTAGCCTTTATTGGCTTAGGTCCGGAGTTTGCCAAAAATACTTTGAATTCAACCTTCGCTTGGCGAGTGACGCAGGATTATTGGATGAATCAATGGGGCATTTTTCCTTGGGGGTTTTATGCACTCTGGGGAATTTCACTCGCTTTTTTCACTTACAATAAAAAAGGGGTACCTTTTCACCATCGTCATGCCGCTGTATTTTGGGAGGGGCCATTAGGGGGATATGTTAAATTAATGACCGAGCTGATTGTGATTGGGGCTACGGTATTGATATTGCTCTTAACGATTGCAAGCAGTTTTATATTAATTTATCAAGGTGCTCGAATTTATTTAAATTGGCCTGACTATTTTCAGACGATTTTTCCAGATATCGTTCTTTTTTTGATGTTCTTTGTGGTCATATTTTGGGCAATTGGCAAAAAACGATTACGGAAATGGAGTAGAAGAGGAACGAGCATGGCGACGTTGCTGGGTATCAGTCTTTTGGTGGTGATGACTTATTTTACCGCAGCTTCCTTTTTTGGAGATTGGGTGAAAGCCAATGTGCCTTTTCCCTTACCCTTTCAGACTTGCAAATGCGTTGAAAATTTTGAGAAAGCTGGGCCTGACATACGATTTGCATTGTTTCAATGGTCTTGGTGGTTGCTCTTTGCTCCGTTGATTGGTTCTTGGATTGCTCGCATATCAATTGGGCGTACCATCCGGGAAGTCGTGTTGGCTATGATGTTTGTCCCACTATTTTTCTATGCGTATTTGATGTCTGGATTATCGATTGAATTACCTAATTTCCACCAACCTTGGATCTATCTTTTGATAGGTACGCTGACGCTTGCGATTTGCTTGACGCTCTTTCGAGGGAGGCGAACCTCGGCATTGTTGGCCGCTGGGTTCATGCCCGTGCCCGAATCGACCCCAATGGGTGCGAGTAGCCTTCAGCAGGGCACTAAAATTCACGGATTAAGCCATTTTGGTCAACGGATCATCTTAGGCCCCCTTGGGGTGGTTTTGCTGCATATCACCGGTGGTTGGCTATTGATACAGTATCCTATTGTCATAGTAGGTCCTTTTATCCTCATCAAAACCTGCTTTTGCATGCTCGCTGCCCTGTTTTATCAACTTTTCAAAGATGGCGCAATGCGCTCATATGCACCCTGAACCAAATATTATCCAACTGGGTCCTATTGGTTAAATAACCAAAGCCTTTAGGTGCTCAAAATGGCAGTATCAGGTCCGGGTCAAATTATCCCATTTCAAGTTAATTTTTCTGCGTCTCCAGGAAATTCGGAAGATCAAGCAAGACAAATTCTAGATGAAGTGGCCCGTCAGCATCGAAATGGCGCTAAAAAAGTTGGTATTACCTATTCTGCTAATCAAGCCCAAACGGACAAAATCATAAACACTTATAACAGCGGTGGTTGGCAAACTAATACGGGTGGTTCCAATCAAGCGAAAGTAGTCTCTGAAATTGAGAAGTTACTTAAGA
>CAZTYT010000350.1:0-1114 GCA_964618245.1 uncultured Legionella sp.
GGCTGCGTTTGCGCCAGCACAAATTGGGTGCTGAGCAAAAAAAGAAATACGAGTATTTTTTGCATAGAATACGGGTTTTGCGTTTGCCCGTAAACTTAGTAAAATTGGGTGATGGGGTGATCGATTAAAGACGGATTTTATTCTAAACCTTGCATGACGGCTTTATGATGGTGCTCCACGTGGTATATGGTAAAGTATAACATTTCGCGGAGCGTAAGTTTGCCTAGCAAGGGATGCGGGAGGATGTATGTATCCAATTCCGCTTCGGAATATTGATTGACGCGGTGATTTAAAGTTTGGATGGTACGAACGAGTTTATCGCGCAGGTTTTCTTTTTGCACAAAAAGGACGGCACGAGGCACGAAGGGAGCGGGGGCTTTGCCGCCTGCTGCTAGTTTGGCTTGGTATTTGGCTACGAGGGTTTCGTAGTCTTTGGAAGGTCTGTTGGCTTTGCCAAATAACAGGCGGAGGATAAATTTTGGTAAGGAAAAGGCAAGCTTCACAGGCGCGACGCTGCGGTAAATATGTTCCAATTGCTGCCCGGCAGTCCATTTTTCAGGCTTTGCAAACAAGAAGTCTGCTTCTGAGAGCGAAAGAATAGCTTCTGTAAAAGCGTGGTGGCTTACGGTGAGTTGGTTTTTAATATCCGTCTTAGTCATAGCTGTTATACTTAAAGGCTTAGGTTATTCTGTTATATTTTTGATATATTCTTTTAATTCCTTTTCCTGCGCTTTTACAGCGTTGTACAACATCATTTGATTGCGGGCGCGTACCAGATTATGGTCGGCGTAAGCAATTTTGTAATACACATCGCCCTGAATATAATCCATTAAAAAACGCATCATTTGTTCTAAAATAATCCAGCGGACACCGGTTATCAAATGCTCGATTTCCAAAGCGGTCAACAAATTTTGCAAGGGCTTTATAAAACCTTCTGCGACGGCATAAAAAAATGGAAAATTGATACCAACTTTGGACAAATCGGCTTCGTCTTCGGGGCAAACAGCTGCCATTGTTCTGAATAAATCGCCAAAGTCGGCAGGAATAACGCCCGGCATGATGGTATCCCAATCAAGTACCGCAACAGCGGTGTCTTGGGTGTTATCAAATAAGA
>CAZTYT010000350.1:1124-1566 GCA_964618245.1 uncultured Legionella sp.
CCAATTTTGGGGTCACTGTGGACGAGTCTTTTTGGAAACTGTAATTGCGCTACGAGGTGAAAAACGGCGGCTTCGGCTCTGACAAAAGCTACTTCCGGCAGCACGTTTGCCAAACGACCAACAGGATTTTCTATCAGGGCTTCCTCAAAATGTTTTAATCGCATCAGGCTGTCATGAAAACCAGGCAGCGCGGGTGTAATTTCATCTGGATTTAATCCATCCAAACCGCGCAGGAAAATGCCGACTGCTTCCGCTGCCTGACGCGCCTGCGTGAGGGTCTCTGCGCCTTCTACGGCGTAGGTATGGTCAATAAAAGTCATGGCACGCCAATAATGGTCGTGATTGCTTTTTATTAGATACTCTCCGTTTTTGGTAGCGAGGGGCTTGGGTGTCAAAACTGCCCAAAAGGTAAGCCCCGCCACTATCCGCTTGATATTTACAC
>CAZTYT010000350.1:1576-2302 GCA_964618245.1 uncultured Legionella sp.
GTTGGAGGGGGAAGTCCACCTGCTTTGCGAGGTGCTGGTAAACTTTCAAATGGGTATCTACCAGAGATGCGGGATTAGGAAAAACGTTTGTGTTGAGGCGTTGCAAAACAAAAGGCTTGGCTTCTTTGGCTGTAATTAGAAAGGTATCATGGATATGACCGACGCCCAGGGTTTGGTATTGAACCAGAATATGGCTGGGTATAAATAAATTGGTAATGGCTACTACTTCGGAACTTAAGTTTTCCATTATTTCATCGCTGTATTTACTTTTTAGCTTGCAGGCGATACCAAATATAAAAACCGCGACGAATTTACCAATCCCTTTCTAGCTTATTCGTAAAAAATAGCGTAGATTAACTTTAGGCATAACACCGTTACAACCAGTGTAAAGATCAAGCGGATAGTGGCGGGGCTTACCTTTTGGGCAGTTTTGACACCCAAGGGAGCGAAGAGAAAAATACCAATCAAAGCGGGAATGACTATTACAAAAGAAATATATCCTCCTTGCAGCGGCAAAACGTGGACTTGATCGTGCGGATGCGCGGTAAGATAAGTTATGCTAATGGGTAAAGCGAGCAGTGCAATGACGCCAATGGAAATGGAACTTGCCTTGCGGATGGGCATTTTAAAGAGATCGGTGAAGAAGGGAATCATTACGATGCCGCCACCAAAGCCAGAGAGGGAGGTAACGATGCCAGTGATGGTGCCGGTTAGGAGATAAGCGTT
>CAZTYT010000351.1:0-2294 GCA_964618245.1 uncultured Legionella sp.
GTTTGCCCCCTGGGAGCTGCTTTTCTCCATTGGGTAAACGTTTGATATAACGACCTACCCAAGCCATTAGAGGAGGCATTAAGCCGAATAAGAATGCGCAACTAATACCGCCGGCGTAACCAAGAGCGATTAAAAAAATCTGAGGATATTTTAATGCAATGACCAATGGGATCCCAAAGACAATTAAGCAGAGAAGGATTTTCTTAATCCCTTTTTTCTTCCATTTCAATCCATCAGCGAGAAAATCAAAAAAAGCAAGTGCAAGAGGGATAAAGGATGTAGTCAACGCAAAAAATGCAAAATATTTCCCAATCAGGAAAATAATTGGATTTTGTACAAAGTGGCGCAAGGGACCTACAGCGTTTTGTCCAGAGATACCTGCTTCAATAAGACCATTTGGGCCAATTGGTGGAACAATCCCCAAAATCAAAAATTCCCAAACTAAGTAAATAACAAGGGGGATAGAAGACCCAAAAATAACAGCAAGACGAATTCTCTGAACATTTCTCTCCATATAAGTCATAAGGGAGGGGATAATGACCTGATAGGTGAACGCCGTAAATAAGATCGGCAATGCATACCATGCCTTTCCCCAATTGGAATAGGAAAGAAGTCCTATATTCACAGACCCAATAGAAACCACAAAGAAAGCAAGATAGCAGATTACGACGCCACTGATTAAAAACATATTTAACCGGTCAACCGAGTGAGCACCAAGATAGACAACAGGAACAAATACAGCAGTATATACAATCGCAGCAACCCAGTCTGGTAGGTGAATCCCTGTAATATCTCTTAGAACTTCTCCGCCGCCAGCTACGTGTGCAATCATAACAGTAAGAAATAGAAAGAGATACATAAACCAAAAAATGACCTTACCGGTTGGGCCCAATAGCCTGCCCGCCATGGAAATAAAGCTTGTATCCTTTGGCATCCATAAACAAACCTCGACAAGAAGCAGTCCTGTACAAAGCATGAAGAGCCAGCAGACACAGTAAATAACGATAGAAGGTACAAAACCGGCAGGGCCCGTTGCAACAGGAAGGGCGAGCATACCTACGCCGATCGTCGTTCCTGCGATCAAAAGAGTCCCGCCAATTACATGGCCCATTGAATGGATGATTCTCATAAATTTCCTACTAGATCAGCTATAACCTAAAAAATTATAGAAGTTTATCGATTAAATCTCTATCCAAATTTGTCGTTTTTTTCTTGACCAAATTTTATATATCTAATATGAAATAAATTTTAGATAAACCCTCAAATATATATTGACTGTGCTATTTATTTTAATAGAAGTCAGAGATACAAAAACAGTCTTCAAAAATGTTGAATCGAAGGTTTCAAAACAACAAATTTCCAGGAATGAGTAGATTGTGAAAAAAAGAAAAAAAACATTGTTCTTAGTTGCTTTTTCTGGGATAGCCAATACCTTTCAATTATCAGAAGCGTGGGCAGCTACAAAAACCTATACTTGCGTTGCAGATCAGTTTTGGAATAATCCGAGCTGCTGGAGTCTCCCTGGTATTCCTGTGGCTGGGGATACGGTCGTTATTAATTCTGTACCTGGTCCTGGAACTGGAGCTATTAACATCAATACTACTCCTGGTGTATGCGGAATAATGAATATAACAAACCCCACTGCAGCCAACTTTATTTTCCTTCAATCAACATCCGCACCAGCAGTTGCTCTCCAATTTAATAATCTCGGAAGTAACGCTCAGGTAAATATAGGAGCTGGAAGTACTACTTTTTCAATTATTGGAACAAATGTTATTTTATCTAATGATTTGATTATTACAAACAGCTCTCCCCATGCATTAGCAATGGAAGGAATTATTTCTGGCGTAGGCAGATCGATTACCCTTCAAAGTGGTAATTTTGAGATAAAGGGGACTGCCTCAAATACTTTTTCAGGCGGAGTTATTGTAAACGGTGGTACTTTAAGTATCTTTAAAACTTCAACGATTGCCATTCCGGGAAATCTCCAAATTAACGGGGGTTCTACACAATTAAATAGTAATGGACAATTCAGCCCCACATCATCAGTCACCGTATCTAATTCTGCATCGGTTTTTGACTTAAATAACTTTAATTCAAGTTTTTCGAATTTAAACATTTCCGCAGGAAGTGCCACCCTTGGAACTGGAACGCTGAACTTATCTGGAGCAAGCCCTCAGTTAAATTTAGGAAGTGGAACATCTGTAACAGGAACTGGCTCGGGGACTCTTGTAATATCTGGCGGGATAACCGTTTCTGCAGCCACCACCACTACAGCAACCATATCGTGTAAT
>CAZTYT010000352.1:0-1735 GCA_964618245.1 uncultured Legionella sp.
AAAACTTTTGGGAAGAAAAATCTCATTGATGCCAATTTTCTTAAACATTGCCACTTCAAAACGACGTGCAGCACTATGATTTAATAACCACATCACTCTGGGTGATGAATTCTTGGTAGAGGTATTTACAGTCATGAAGTTAGTCCATTAATTTTATTATATTCATTGATCGCCTGATCAGTTGGTCCATCAAAAACAATTGCACCCTGATGAAGCACTAAGGTGCGTTGGCAAATTCCTTGCAAAGAAGCCATATCATGGGTTGCTAAAATAAGAATTTCAGAGTGCTCAACCAATTGATGAATCCGTTGCTTGGCTTTCTTCATAAAATTGGCATCGCCAGCCCCAATTACTTCATCCAGCAATAAAATATCGCCGCCAACGGCCGTAGAGATAGCAAAGGCCAAGCGCACTTGCATCCCTGCAGAATAAGTCTTAATAGGGTAATTAATGAATTCCCCCAAACCTGCAAACTCAATAATTTCTTCTTCTTTTTCACGAATAAACGCTGGTGTTAATCCCAAAAGTAAACCACGGTAAAAAATATTTTCCCTGCCAGTAGCATCAGGCTCAAAGCCAAGACTTAAATCAAATAAAGAACGTATTTTACCATTGACCGTTATCCTCCCTGAAGAAATGGGATAAAGACCTGCGACTGTTTTAAGAAAAGTGGATTTGCCGGCTCCATTATGCCCTATCAGGCCAACTCGTTCCCCACGTTGGATACTTATCGAAATATCTTTTAACGCATGAATATCTGCTACTCGTGCTTTACGCGGTTTATTGTTTTTTTTTACTACATTGCCCAGTAATGATTTGAGCGAACGCTCCTTATAAGCAACTGAGGCATAGTGAAGATTAACTTGTTCTAAAATAATTTGTTTTGTTTTCATAAATAAAATATCACGTTACGTTCTGCCTTGCGCCCAATTAGAATCGCCAGTAATGTAAAAAATAAGATAGTGCCCATACAAAATAAATAGTTAGTGAGCGTAGGCCAAGTTCCTTCCAGTACTGGTGCACGGACTATTTGCAGCAGATGATAGATCGGGTTGTAATCAACCAGACTGTTTAACCCGCCCTGGCGAAACATCTTTACTTCAAAATAAACCGGGGAGATAAACCAGATTGCTTGTAAAATTAACCCCATAGCATGAGGAATATCCCGAAAGCGCGCCCCCAAATAAGCAAGCAGGCTGGCTAATGGCCAAATCATTAAAGCGATTAAAGGAAAAAAACTCAAGATAGCTAACCAGGAAAAATTAACATTTTGAGGGATCACAACTATCGCCCATATCCATAAGATACTCGAGGCTAAAATAAGTACTGCCAAGTTACTTAAGATTAATCTTAGTGTGTATATTACTAATGGATGTTTGCATTGCTTGATATAAGCATCTGCCTGCACAAAAGCTAAAGAACCACCTGTTAGCGAAGAAGCCATAAACTCCCAGGTAATAATCCCCGAAAGAATATAAGGTGCATAAAAAACCATATCAACGTGAAACAATTTACTAAAAACCAGCGTTAAAAGGATAGTCATCCCCAACGGCTGTAGAATAGACCAGAGTACGCCCATGAAAGAGCGTCGCCACCTGGAGCGTAAATCGGCCAAAGCAAGATGAGTCCAAAAATAACGTGCATCCCAAATCCCTGCTACATAGGAATTCAATTTCATACCCCTTGATATCAACCAATATAATGTGAGAAATAACACAAACAACAAATAATAACT
>CAZTYT010000352.1:1745-2287 GCA_964618245.1 uncultured Legionella sp.
ACGTGCCCCTATAAGAGTCCATACAGCCAAGTATGAAATCCAAGATCTTTTGTAAATTTTATGGATCCCGTGGTCAAGCCACGGGGATACGTAGTTAGGGCTAATACCTCTAAGTTAAGGAAGTATTGATTTTCCCATTATAAAAATTACGAATTGCCTCACAAACTGTTCTTACATCTGATTCGCTAAGCACTGGTGAGCTTGGTAAATTTATTCCACGTTTACTTAATTCCATCGCCTGAGGAAAATCGCCATGCTGTTTGCAATGAGGTAAAGTATGCGCCGGATGAAAAACGGGTCTCGTTTCTATCCCTGCAACTTTTAAGTGATCGCGTAAAGCCTGGCGCCTGTCTGCGTCGTCAAGCAGAATGGAACACATCCAGTAAGAGTGCTTTGTATCTGCAATTTCATCATGCGTAATCAAAGGCAAACCACTTAAACCTTGCTTGTACCATTGAGCGACTTGGCGTTTTTTCGCTAAAATTTCATCGGCTTGTTCCAATTGCGCTAAACCGATAGCCGCACAAATGTTGGTCATACGA
>CAZTYT010000353.1:0-2285 GCA_964618245.1 uncultured Legionella sp.
AATAATGTAATGATAAAACTGCTGGTTAATTTCACAGGCAGTACTAATCAGGCGATGCAATGAATCAGATTTATCTGATTGATAAATTAAATAATGCGGATCCTCAGGAATACAATGCCCACCAACCAAGCCTGGGGTGAATGGCATAAAATTCCACTTGGTATTAGATGCTTCTAATACATCATAAATTGATACATTGATTTCATTCATGATTTGTGCAAATTCATTCATTAAAGCAATATTCACATTGCGTTGAATGTTTTCAAGTAGTTTAGATGATTCTGCTACTTCCATGCTAGTTGCTGCAAAAAGTTTTAAACCAGGTATTTGCTCATATAATTCTTTAATTAGCTTGAGTGCGTGATCGTTTTGGCCTGAGATAACTTTAGTTGTATTGATGATAGTATTGACTTCATTGCCAGGATCAATGCGTTCTGAAGAATAGCCGACGTAAAAATCTTTTCCACTGACCATTCCTGTTTTTTCTTCCAAAATGGGGGTGAGTAATTCACGTGTTGCCCCTGGGAATACTGTGGACTCGAGAATTACCACATCGTTTTTCTTTAAGTATTGTGCAACTAGTTTGCTTGCTTCTTTCAACGCAAAAATATCAGGCACCTTTCGTTGATTTAACGGGGTAGGAACAGAGATTAAATAATAATTGGTTCGTCTTAATTGCTCGGGATCATCGGTAAAAAGCAGGTTATTTGAGTTGGTAAAAGATACCTCCTGATTATTATCCACTCCAGCAACTAATTCTTTAATACGCTGGGTGTTAATATCAAAGGCAATGACATTTAATCCCGCATTGGCAAAAGCAATAGCACTTTGCAAGCCTACGTATCCCACTCCAATGACAGCAATAGTTTTCATGTTAATCTTCTTTGCATCCTTTACTCGAATTACTATTAATTATAGTCATTTTTGTTCATTTTTCTTTCTATTAATCAAATCCTGTAACGTTAGCTCCAAATTCCAGGTGAATTGATAGGCGGTATAATCATAAAATTTTTGCAAATCAGGACGACGATGGAGAATATCTTCATAGTCTTGGCCATACGCTTTTTTATAAGGAACATGGATAATTTCCGATTTGCTGTTTGCTATATGTTTAATTTGTTGTGCTAACTGATTCATGCTAATCGGTTGATCTTGGCCCAAATTGATGACCTCACCAACAGCCTCTTTATTGCTAGCAATTAAATCCAAAGCACAAACCGTATCACGAACGTCACAGAAACTGCGTGTTTGCTCCCCATCACCATAAACTGTAATTGCTTGCTGGTTTAGTGCTTGTTCAATAAAGCGTGGTACAACCATTCCATAGGCACCATTCTGGCGGGGGCCAATGGTGTTAAAAAAACGAATTAAAGTGACTTGCGTTCCCTTCGCTTTAGCATAAGCTTGTGAAAAAATTTCATCAGTAAATTTACTAGTCGCATAAACCCATTTACTGTGTGCTGCAGATTTGAATAACAATAAGTCATTTTCATTTAAATATTGATGATGGCTAGGGCCATAAATTTCGGAGCTTGAAGCCACTATAAGTCGTGCTTTAGGATTAACTTCGCTCAAAGTTTGCAGTAAGCGCTGGCAACCAATAATATTGGTAATTAATGTTTCTACGGGATGGGCCAAAAGATGATACATCCCTACCATGGCCGCCATGTGATATATGCGATCAGCTTGGGTAAGTGTTTTACCTAAGTTTTCCCAATTTAACAAATCGTGTTGTTCAAAGTGAAAGAGAGGGTTGCTAAAAAAAGGCTCAATGTTTTTGATAGAACCAGTACTCAGGTTATCTAAAACGAAGACACTATCGCCTTTTTTTAAGTGAAATTCTGCTATATGAGAACCAATAAATCCTGCTCCACCGGTGATAAAAACATTCATGAGTGCTCTTCCTTATCCATAAGTTGGCATGCATAGGGGCGGCTTTTTAAAAAATGATTAATCCGATACCATATACTTTGTTGTGCTCTAGGTAGACCACAGCTAAATACTTCAACTTGCTGCCCGCTTTCGTCTAATTGATATTGATATGATCTTCCCCAAGTATCTTGTGGTAAAGCAATTAAATACTGTGTCCAATGGACTGGGATAGGACCATCTTGTGGTTTTATTACCAATGCCACGAGGCCTTGTTTTTCAGTGGGATAAGTCCCATTGTCCAGCTTATAAAGTTTTAAGGCATTGTTTATCAGAAGAATATCACGTTGTTCTTTCATGTCATTTTTTGAGTTATTATGATAAAAATAGGGCATTACTGCTGATGCAATAAGCAC
>CAZTYT010000354.1:0-2279 GCA_964618245.1 uncultured Legionella sp.
ACAATATGCTTTTATGATCGGTTTATCTGAAACATTAGGCTTTACAGTTGCGGTAATCGGTATGGTAGGAATGGGATCGCTAATTAATCATATTAGTTGGCGCTTTTTTATTGCCATCGCCGGAGGCGTAGGGATATTTATTGCAGCCTTATGTCGGATTTTTATCCCTGATAATAAGCCAGAGGTATCTAATCAACAACATTTTACCAAACAATTGCTACTCATGGTCAAAAATAAACTGATTTGGATCAATGGATTATTTGTCGGCTTAGAGTTTTCGGTAATTACTGTTTTTGGAGCAATGTGGGCTGTTCCTTTTATCCAACTGAAATTAGATTGTGATATTCAAACAGCAAGTTTGCTCACTTCCATGACCTTGCTTGGCGCTGGCTTAAGTTGCCCAATATATGGATTACTTTCGATAAAACTTAGCCGGCGCAAGCCCCTCATTCACATTTCCTGCTTGTCTACCGCTTTTCTATTATTGTTGCTCTTGTATTTACCTATCAATAATTTACTAATTGTTGGCCTTCTTTTTTTCGCCATTGGCCTTGTTTGTGGTGCATACATGCTAGCATTTACCATTGCTAATGAATTGGCTCCTGCTGAATCTCTATCAGCGTGTACGGGTTTTACCAATACGCTGGGCATGCTATCTGCACCACTAATGCAGCCTTTAGTAGGCTATTTACTCGATTATAGTAGTGGCAGTCCTGGCCAATATAGCTTGAAAGATTATCAATTTGCCTTGCTAATTGTCCCTGCAGCTTTAATTACAGCAAGCCTTTTATCACAGTATTTGCCAGAAAAAATTGAAGTGAAGGAGATCTAGCTTTTTGACGCAAAGCATAATCAAGAACTGATGGATTGAAAATCCTGATTATGCGCTCCATCAAAGTTACCTACAAAGTTAAATTAGATTCTAAATTAGTTTGATTATTCTTTGTAGCCCGTGAAGGAGAAGCAAAAAATCCCGTGTCACTGGCTTTTGCCGCTTCTTGATCACAAAGCCAATCATATATCTGGACAATCCCATCTAATTTTAAAATATGATAATGCTCAAAATGCTCTTTAGACTGTGGATCTAAAGAGAACTTTTCTTTAACTAAGGTACTAAATACCAGATCATCATCAAATTGGGCACGATATTTCTCACTCAAATAATGATGAAACACCCCTATTTCTTCATTTGTAAAATTAAGCATGGCTAAACATTCTTGGCTTTCGTCATTTATTGAGTTTATATTTTCGAGAAAATCATCAAAAGCAGCTTTTATTTGTTTATTTTTGCCATTAATTTTTTCACTAAAAGATTTGCGAACAAACTCTTTAATTTCACTTAAAACTATTTGTTCAGTTAATACAGATAACAAGGGATGGCCTTGTACCGCTTGAAAAAGCCTACGCTTTACCCCTCGGTCACAGCTAGGCTTATCTTCTTCCATGTCATCATATTCTTCTACTTTGTTCTCGCTAGTAATGCGTGTTTTGTCCCAATTATGGGCACGCGCCAAATAAGCCAGCTCACTTATAAAAAAATCTTGGCGAGTTTCAAGGGTATGCCCCTCTATAGGAGGTATTTTTTCATCAATCGCAGCTAACCATAGCATGACAATGAGAGGCTGAAAATGTTCGAAATCAGCCCATTTTTCTCCCTGCTCATTGCTTTTAACAAATTCAGCATCTGCTGATATCCAGGGATTAGGTACAGAAAAATAACGCCACGCGCAGTGATCTTTCTGTTGGTAGTAAGCTAGTAATGCATTTGTATAATCTGTTGGCTCGAGGTTTAGTTTTTGCAATTCAGCAAAATCCATTGGAAGAGTTACCATCTCGCCTTGCTGATTTTGAATCACTGCAGGATTTTTTGCATATCTTGCTCTTAAATTATCTCTGAGCTCATCCATAAGTGCTATAACACCTTGCTTATCAATTCTTGGCTGATAATATTTAATTGCTGCATCCAGACGTTTTTGCTCACCTTTTGTTAAAGCTTTCATGGATGATTCTTCAAATTCGGCCAAGTCTGCTAAATCAATGGGAGGTGTATCTGTTCCCTGACGATAATAGTCATTTGCTTCTGCCAAGGAGCGCACTGCAGGAATCTCAAGTAATAAAACACAGGCTTCTCGGTTATTTACATCAACAGCAAGCCTCAACAGTTCATTGCTCTTTCCTAGGGTAACTTCTTGATGAACTAAAGCCCTGATAGAGGGGATATGTAAAAGAAAACTGAGCTCTTTATCTAAAGCCCTATCATTACGGCGAATAAGGTTTCT
>CAZTYT010000355.1:0-2225 GCA_964618245.1 uncultured Legionella sp.
CAATCATTCTACATGTCTCGCAAAAGCTTTAAAGCGTTTTAACTCAAATAGTCGATAACCACGATATTGGCCAAACCATAGGATCAAAGCTAAAAGAACCAAGAGCAATTCAGGAAAAGCAAAGACCAAATATTGCAAAGGTTCATAACTCATTGCCCAGTAAGAGATAACTGCAGCAATGAGACTGCCAAGTCCTGATTTAATGGCCTCGGAGGCGCCGCGTTCATCCCAGGTAATGCACATGCGCTCTATCGTCATGGTTAAAATAACCATGGGGAATAGTGCGACTGATAAGCCTGCATCCAAGCCAAGGTTTTGACTAACTACACTAATAAATATCATGAGCAATATGACTACTGTAAGAATAGCCGCTAGCCTGGGAACCAGCAACAATCGTAATTGGTCCAGGTAGAAACGCGCCAGTAACCCAAAGGAAACGATGGTAATAAAAAGACAAATTCCCCAAATTACGTGCGTTTCTCTAAATGCCAGGGCAATCAGTACTGGCATGAAAGTACCAAAGGTTTTTAACCCTATAAAATTACGTAAGATCAAAATAATAAAGGCACCAATTGGTACGGTTAATAATATTTTATAGATGGCTTGTACGTTAACAGGCAGTTGCAATAACGAAAACCGCAATAATTGAGAATCGGATTGTAAACCGCGGGATTTGGCAATACTCAAGGCATTAATGGGGGTAGGTGATACGGTCAGGTTAAACAGAGGTTTTTTACCACCTTCCACGTTGAATACAGGTTCATTACCATATTGCCAGATGAGAAAATCTTTCGGTAAACCTGCTCCGCCAGTTTTGGGGTTAATATAGATCCAGTTTTTTCCATTAAAAACAGCTAAAAAAGGTTTAAGTTCTGCTTTGCTTTGCTGAGACAAATAAATGCCTTTGACTGGCATGGCCGCTATTTTTGATTGATTAAGAATTAAAATTGCCGCTTCAATGATTTGTTCATCATTAAAATTATTACCGGTTAATAATTTGGCATTTCCATCTCTTTTATTTAATTCTTTAATGGTACTTTGGGCAAAAGTTTTAATATCTGCGGAAGATTGTCTGACTTGATTCGTAATTGTTTCTACCGCGGACTTTTGGCTTTCATCCAAAGGCTGGGTTTTTATTGCCGCCGGAGGATTTAATGGGGATTCATTGGCATCGGTCTGGCGAAAGATTGCTCGGTAATAGAGTGATTGTGAGCCATGTGCCCGCCTAATCGACCAAACGGTTTCACGGTTATCGCCATTTAAATTGGTTGTTACGCCATAGTTTCGAGATACAAAATATTCATCCAGAATAGCAAAATGAGGTGGCAAATAGGGAATATTAAAGCTCGCTTTAATGGGCGTGTTGGGATCGGCAATAAAACGTAAATTGGATTCCACCGTCCAGCTGTTCACCGTTTCCGTATCTGTTAAAGGAACATCAAGGACAAGGTGCCGATAAAGAAAAATACCTGTCCCCAAAACAAATAAGGTGAGGATCAGGCCATAAATGTGACGCGTATTGTTTTTCATTCTTTTTTACTGCTCTGGGTTGGGGTTTTGACTGTAAAAGTAAGGGCAGGATCAACTGCTCCCTCAAATGCAATAATAGCGTCTCTGCCTAATAACAGTGGATAGAGAAAGCGTTTGCGGTTAGTTAAGTTCACTTTGATTGTCCGAACTTGATCGCCAAGTTGAAGGTTAATTAATACCACTGGCCGTTTAATTGGTGCATGAGGTAATACTTGGGAGCCATTTTCTCCATCACGCACTTTAATTTTTACTCGTCCTTTATATTCGCATTCAAAGAGATAGTCCCCAGTTTTTGTAGGAACGGTAAAACGCAAATAAGGGACTCCATTAACGCTAATTTCAGTGATATTGGTGGCATTAAGGGAAGCTGATTTCGCTCCGGTATCCAACTTTGCTGACACGGTTAAATTTTTACCTGGAAAAGAAATTTTTTCCACATAACCATAAATTCGTGCTGCATTTTTTGCCATAAGTTGTCCAGTCATTAGTGACATACAAATAAAGAGAGCAAGTATCGATCTCATTTAATCCTCTTTCCTGAGTTGTTATATACACTTAAGGGTATATGGTTTCAATGTTTTGGTGCAATATCGTAGCAGGTTTGCTCTTTAAGTCACAGAGGTAAGTGAGTTTCAGTAAATATTTTTTGTGACGATAGAATATGGTATCCTAAATAATGGCTATAAAATTTGTAT
>CAZTYT010000356.1:0-2197 GCA_964618245.1 uncultured Legionella sp.
TGGCTGCGTCTGATACTTTTATGTATTATGCCAATAAGTCTAAGATCATTTCAAGGAGGTATAGAATATTCCGACTATCATGGAATTTGCAGTCCCGCATATATCATTTTAAGGGCTAATCGACCCATTGATTATGGCTTTTTCAAGTTTTATTTCAAAACGCATAAATACATACAACAGTTGTGCAGTAAACTTGAAGGAATAAGAGATGGCAAGATGATTAGCTACAAATATTTTTCTGAAATCGAGATTCCCTTTCCCTCTCTGGAGGAACAAAAAAAAATATCTGATTTTCTATTTACGATCGAAAAACGGCTGTCAATCGCAAGGAAAGAATATGATATTATGCAAAAGTTTAAAAATGGGCTAATCCAAAAAATGTACTGTATATAATTATGCCCAAACAACCCGAACAAATACTCGAAGAACAATTGGTGGCCCAACTGCAAAAGCTGGGGTACGGTTTTGTATCCATTAAAGATGAAAAAGAATTAATTGCCAATTGCAAAACGCAGCTGGAAAAGCACAATAATATTCGTTTCAGCAATGCGGAGTTTGAAAAAGTGCTGAACATACTCAACAAGGGTTCGGTATTTGAAAAAGCAAAAACACTAAGGGCCAGGCAGCATATTGTAAGAGATAACGGAGATAACCTGTATTTTGAATTTATACAGATGGAGCACTGGTGCCAGAACCAGTTCCAGGTTACGCACCAGGTAACCATGGAGGGCAAATATAAAAACCGTTATGATGTTACCTTACTGGTAAACGGTTTGCCGCTGGTGCAGATAGAACTTAAACGCCGTGGGCTGGAGCTGAAAGAAGCTTTCAATCAAATCAACCGGTACCAGCGTCATTCATTCAGCGCCAGCGCTGCGCTGTTTCAATACATACAGTTGTTTGTAATCAGCAACGGCGTTAATACAAAGTATTATGCCAATAACCGGCAGCAATCATTCAAACAAACTTTTTACTGGACCGATAAAGACAATAAACGCCTTACCAATATCCTCAACGGTTTTAGCAGCGAATTTTTGGAGCCGTGTCATATCAGCAAAATGATATGCAAATACATTGTGCTGAACGAAACCAATAAAATATTGATGGTGCTTCGTCCGTACCAGTTTTATGCCGTAGAAGCCTTGATAGACCGTGTGCTCAACAGCAATAAGAATGGTTATATCTGGCACACTACTGGTTCGGGCAAAACACTCACTTCATTTAAAGCCAGCCAGATATTAACGGCTTTGCCGCAGGTTAAAAAAGTAGTGTTTGTGGTAGACAGGAAAGATCTTGACTATCAAACCAATAAAGAGTTCAACAGCTTCAGCAAAGGTTGTATTGATGGTACCGACAATACAAAGCAGCTGGTAAAACAGTTTTCGGATGATACCAAACTCATTGTTACCACGATTCAAAAACTGAATACGGCCATCAGCAAAAAACAATATTTGGAAAAAATGGAGCGGTTGAAAAACGAACGGATCGTTTTCATTTTTGATGAATGTCACCGCAGCCAGTTTGGCGAAACACATAACCGTATTAAACAATTCTTCAATAATATTCAACTCTTTGGTTTTACGGGTACGCCCATTTTTGCAGACAATGCGGTAAAGAACGAACTGGGTAAAAGAACCACTACTGAATTATTTGGTGATTGTCTGCACAAGTACGTGATCACCGATGCGATAAGAGATGAAAATGTATTGAAGTTTTCGGTGGAGTATGTTGGCCGGTACAAGAAAAAAGAAACAGCTACAGAAATCGATATTGAAGTAGAAGATATCGATACGAAAGAATTGATGGAAGATGCCAGTCGGCTGGAAAAGATCGCTGATTATATTATTGCCAACCACAACCGCAAAACACATAACCGCACGTTCACGGCCATGTTTTGTGTGAGCAGTGTGGAAACGCTGATCAAGTACTATGATATTCTTCAACGTAAAAAAGCAGCTGGTGAGCATTATTTAAAAATTGCCACCATCTTTAGTTACGGCACCAACGAAGATGATGCAGATGCTAATGGCTTTATCAGTTTTGAGGAAGACTTCGACAGGGTTGATTTGAATCTAGTGGCAGAGCCGGAAGTAAAAATCGCTAATAGTAATACGAGGGAAAAGCTGGATGAATTTATTCAGCATTATAACCAGCTTTTTGAAACCAACTTTTCCACCCATGACAGTGAATCTTTTTA
>CAZTYT010000357.1:0-2182 GCA_964618245.1 uncultured Legionella sp.
AATAAAGTTGTTCTGTAGAAAGCTCTGCAAAACGATGCCAACTAAAATCAATCATATCAAACTTCCACTCTAAAAAATGAAAGCTTACCAAGCATGTCAGAACAAGAAAACGCTGTTTTATTTTTTGGAAACATAATAAGCTAACTCCATATAAGTTTGAAAATTATTTTATTACAAATATCGAGCAAAAAGAAAAAGTAAAAGGCTTTATTTTGTCAGGAGACCTAGAATTAAACGTTATGTGCTGATAATTATTCTATTATTTATGCAATCTATCCATGCAGCGACACAACATGATCTACAATCATGGCTTAATGGAACAGCTATAGGCAGTTTTCCCAACGATACCCGCCTAAAATACTGGTTAGAAGGACAACAACGTATTGGCAATGATATTTCCAGTCCTACGCAAACATTATTACGTCCAGGCCTAGGGTACGCGATTAACTCGAATACCAGCCTTTGGGTAGGCTATGGTTGGGTATATACAGGCCACCCACTGACTACCACTCCTTTTGAAGAAAACCGTATCTGGCAACAATTGTTGTGGATTAAAACCACTAAATATTTAACAGCCCTTAGCCGTACACGCATGGAGCAACGTTTTCTTGAAAATAACGCCAAAACAGCTTTTAGAGCTCGGCAACTAGTTAAAATTTCAGTCCCTCTAAAAGCTTACTCTAAATACAGCGTCGTCAGCAGCGATGAACTTTTTTTCCATAAAAACAATTTTATTGGCAAAAACAGCCGTGGTTTTGATCAAAATCGTTTTTTTATTGGCATGGGTTATCAATTTAATCCAACTGTTATTAC
Organism: uncultured Legionella sp.; assembly: GCA_964618245.1. Lineage (GTDB taxonomy): Bacteria > Pseudomonadota > Gammaproteobacteria > Legionellales > Legionellaceae > Legionella. The sequence continues at coordinate 814 of CAZTYT010000357.1, forward strand.
CGAAATTGGCTATATGAACCAATATATTCGTCGCTTTGGCGTTCCTAACTTTCTTGCCAATATTATTTCCATAAATTTTTATTTTTCTTACTAAGCTAAGCCGCCGCTATTTTAATGACATTGATTGACCGCTCTCCTCCACTGCCAGGAGAGATTTGGCTTTCTTATGAAAAAAGCTTCCTGCGCTAATACGCTGCATGTTTAAAGCTTTATACAATAAAGAGTTAGAATCTTTAATATCGGAGCTCAGATTTTTACTCAAATAAATTGCATCAATAACTTCATCTAACTTTTTACTACTTTTTGTCCAATAAGGATTCCAGGTGTTCTCTTTTCCATTTTTTAAGCGTTTGAGAACATTGATTAAACTTTCACCTAATTTACCGTGCTCTTGTAAAAGCTGCATGGTTTGTTCCAATGCAAAAGTCTGGGCATAAAGACCTTTTGCCTGATGAGACATCCGATAAATCATTACTTGCTTATAATCCCCTGCTTCGGCATAACCATCAGCAATAACATTTGGATCGGCGTTATGATGAATGCGATACTCCTCTGCTTTTTGAGCTTGTCCTAAAACGGCATAATAATAAGCAATGAAATGAGGAGAAGAATTATGCTTAATACGATATTCGTCTACTTTCGCATGCAAACCTGCAATTATATATCCTGCAGTAATCTCCTCTACATCTGCGTTATGGTTTATTCGATACTCCTCTACCTTTTCATGGTATTCAGCAATGGCATAGGCGCGTGCAATCTCATGAACATTAGCACCGTGTTTAACCTGATATTCGTTAACTTTTTGATGATTACCGACTGATGCATATCCTAATGCAATAAAAGTAGCTATCTCTGGTTGTAATTTATATTTATTAAAAATTTTTTCCACTTCCATATCATAGCCTGCTGCTGCATAACTATAAGCAATTTTATTAGGATCAGCCCCTTCATTAAGATACTGTTGTACCATGACATGATTACCAGCCTTTGCATAATACGAGGCAATAGTATCGCGGTATTGTCCACGATATGGCGCGATTTGTTCATGAAAACCTCCTAAAACATAACCAATGATAAGAGATTCTATTTGGGCGCCAGGTGAATTTTGATATTGCTGGACTTTGTCATGTCTCCCTACTAGAGCATATGCCTGTAGAATAAAATTAATATCGGCTTCCTTGAAGTTTTTTAAATGCTCTACTACATCATCTTTGCCCGCAACAGCCGCTCCTGCTGCATAATAATTAATAACCCTCGATCCATATTGTTCATAGAATTTATACGCTGTATGAAAATATCTTGCTGCTGTATAACCAAAAATAGCAATACCAGGAGGTATTTTATATTGTTCCAGATATTCTTTAACTTT
>CAZTYT010000358.1:0-2166 GCA_964618245.1 uncultured Legionella sp.
TACCATCTCGATAAAACCGCAGAGAACGAATACTTTTTTACGATGGAGTATGTAGAAGGAGAGAGCCTAAAAAATTTCATCGATCGCAATAAAGAAAAAGGCATCTCAGTTACAAAAGCTTCCTATATCCTAAATGAAATAGCCGATGCCCTGGCATATGTTCATGATCTTGGTTTAGTACATCGCGATGTTAAACCCGATAACGTTCTAATTAGTTCTGATGGACAGATTAAGCTTGCCGACTTCGGGCTTGTCCGTTCCTTTACTGATGAAGTAACTCCTGGACTCACTTCACCGGGCCTGACGCGTGTCGGAACTGCTGAATATTCAGCCCCGGAATCGATTACAACAAGTAAAGTTGACCACCGCTTTGATATATATTCACTCGGCATTATTGCCTATGAGCTTCTTGTAGGCGAGCCGCCATTTAAAGCTGTTGGGGATAGGGATGCCACGTATAGTCACTTAACTGAACAAGTACCGCAATTTTCCGATAAGAAAGTAAAAGCACCGCAGTGGTACCAATATCTTGTTAATCAGTGTTTGCAGAAAGATAAAGAGCACCGCATTCAAAGCATGCAGAAAGTAATTCAAACTCTGCAGGAAAACCAGGGCAGGTTTTTACATCTTCCAAAAATGCTCTTTAGCTTAAATGTTTTTCTAAACAAAAATCAGACCATAAAAAAATTCATTGTTGCCGTGGTTCCTGCGATTGTTGTTTGCTTTATGTTGTATCCGAATAACATTTCACCAAAATATTCCGGTTTTATGGGTGAAGTAATTGAACCATTTGTACTTAGCCCATGGCATTTACTACGTGGCAAGATTGAGCCTCCAAAAGATATAGTTGTTCTGACAATCGACAGGGAAAGCAAAAAAAGATTATGGATTGATTATGACATTATGCCGCGTGAAATATTAACGCAGGTTTTACAGAAACTTTCAGAATATGGCGCTAAGAAAGTTGTAATAGACTTACTTTTTGAAAAGACATCAAAGGATCCTGCTGTTGATGAAAATCTTGCAAAAGCTATGGCGTTAACTCCGACTTATATTGCAAAGATTGTAAATGATGTGGCGACTGCGGAAAGGCCAGAAGATGGATATGTTTTTGATAAGCCCAAAGAGATTTTCCAAAATAATGCTAAGGCACTTTTTTGCGCTACCAATGCTCGAAACTTAGGATTTATTCAGAGATTTGCCTTGTGCGATCTTTCTAAGGATGCCGTGCCACCAATGGCAGAAGTAATTTTAGATGAAAAACCAAGTCCAATTGCAGCACCAAATCCTCGTGATTTTATTAATTACTATGGACCACCAGCAACCTTAAATTCTATTTCGATATATAAAGTAATTTCTCCTGATGAATCGGACGTGAAAAATCAAATTTTTGGCAAAGCGGTTTTTATCGGACAAGACATGCGATTACCTGATGGTAATATGGTTCCAGATACTTTTTTAACAGCTTTTCTGCGTTATATGCCGGGGGTTGAAATCATCGCAACTCAAGCTGGCAACATTGAAACCAATTCATGGATAAAGAGATTGTCGGTACAAACAGAGATGATACTAATCTTTCTTAGTACCAGTATTTTTTCGATTCTTATTTTCTCGCTTGATATAAAGTATGCCCGTTTGGTGGTGGTTGGAGCGCTTGCTATATTGCCTGTAGCTTCATATGTCTTCTTTATCTATGGCTACTACCTTCCGTTTCTTACCCAGTGGCTAATGGTGTGGTTCCTTTATTTTATGTTTGCCAGGGACAAAGACTCCATTTGGGCAAAACAAGCAAAGAGGATCTTAAACATCAATAAGTAACTAACTCGGTGTAATCCATTTCCCATCTTTTCAGACAGTTACCGCCTATTAGCTACTCTAAAAACATCCATTTGGAGTGTTTTAACCATTTAATTTTATGAGCTTTTTCTTTATTCAGAAGCATTTATTTATTAACCCCTGATTTTAGTATATATATAGCTTTGTCAAAGCTTATCAGAAGGGCTCTTAAAGCAGGGCTCATATTAGACAAAGTGGAAATAGCCCCAGTAGTTTTAAGTAAATTGAAGATGGTGCTCGGGGCGGAATCAAGGAATGGGATCATGAAATTTAATCTGACTCGCATAAATCTCTTAGCTTGCCTTATAACCGTTTTATTCTCAGCTGAGG
>CAZTYT010000359.1:0-2164 GCA_964618245.1 uncultured Legionella sp.
AAGGAACATTTAAATAACCACGGATTCATAATAGAAAAAAGAAAAGGTTTTGGCCCCAAAAGACATATGCTTAGCGCTTATTTCAATGAGTCATCAGAAAATTTGAGCAAGCGTCATACTCCTTGGCATACTACACCTATTAAAAGATCTGTTAATAACAAAGCAATCATTATTGGGGCAGGATTGGCAGGTTGTTTTACTGCTTATTCGCTTGCTAAAAAAGGGTGGCAAGTCATTTTAATTGAGGAAAAAAATGCAGTTGGTCAAGGTGCTTCAGCCAATGAACAAGCGGTTTTGTTCCCTAAATTATCGGCTTATCAATCGCCTTTAACTCAATTTATGTTATCTGCTTTTTTATATGCTGCTCGTGTTTATCATGATATTTTGAAAGAAGTAAGCGGGTTAGGAGAGCTCAAAGGCTCTTTGCTGTTAGCACACAATCAAAAAGAAGAGTTGGCACAGTCAAGTTTGTGCAAATGGTTAGAGGCTTATCCAGAGTTAGGTACATTGGTGGACACCCAGCATGCCTCAAATTTAGCCGGGGTATCACTCCAACAAAATGGATTATTCATTCCCTTATCAGGCTGGATAAATTCCCCAGCCTTATGCCAGTTCTTGGTTCAGGCAACTCCAGGAATTAAAATTGTAACCGGGGTTCCTGTTAAACAATTATTTTTTGATCAGCAATGGTTTGTTGGAGACTGGGCAGCAGAAGTATTGATCTTGGCAAATGGGTATCAAATTAACTCCTTTAAAGAAACTCAGTACTTACCTGTTAAGCCCATTCGTGGACAAATGACAGCCATAGCAGCAACAGGACAAAGCGCTTCATTAAAAATTCCGCTGTGTGGAGAAGGGCATGTGTTGCCAGCAATGAATGGCATTCACTTGTTAGGAGCTACCTACGAGCTAAAAGCTGATGAACCGGAAATCAAGCAAGAGGATGATGGAGTTAATTTAAATAAAATCCGACGCTTGGTTCCTGATGTTTCCTGGTCTGAAAGAGTTATGGATAATTGGGCTGGTGTAAGAGCAACTACCACCGATTATCTTCCCATTGTTGGGCCAATCGCTTGTGAGACTGAGTTTATGAACTTGTATGCTGGGTGGGAAAGTAATTCCAAGCGTTGGATTCCTCATGCAGGCCCTTATTATCCAGGCCTTTACGGATGTGCTGGATTTGGTTCGCGGGGCTTAACAACTATTCCCTTATGCGCCGAATGGCTAGCGGCTTTAATTAACAGGGAGGCAAGTTTTATTCCCAGAAACATTCAGCAAGCTATTTCTCCAGCACGTTTTTTACGTAAGCGGATTGTTTTTAAAAATAAATAAAGTTTAACTGAAGAATTTCTGCTAAACCAATTGTGATGGTTTTCGCATTAGCGCATAATGAATAATTCTAAAAGATCATGGAGTGATAGTGAATGAATAGTTCACCGGGCAAGGCATTTAGAAATGCAGTCAAAGACAATAAACCTTTGCAGGTTTTAGGTACGGTTAATGCCTATTCTGCCATGTTGGCACAGGCCTCAGGCGCAAAAGCTATTTATCTTTCTGGAGCCGGTGTTGCTAATGCTTCTTTTGGTCTGCCTGATTTGGGAATGACTAATTTATCTGATGTACTCGATGATGCTCGTCGTGTTACTGAAGCATGTTCCTTACCTCTTCTTGTCGACGTTGATACCGGATGGGGGCATGCATTTAATATTGCTCGCACCGTAAAGTTGATGGAAAAAACAGGTGTTGCTGCGATTCATATTGAAGATCAAATTTTAGCAAAACGCTGTGGCCATCGACCCAATAAAGCAATTGTATCCATGCAGGAAATGGGGGATAGAATTAAAGCCGCGATTGATGCGCGTCAGGATCCTGAATTTGTTATTATGGCAAGAACGGATGCTTATGCAATTGAGGGGATGAGCGCGGCCATCGAAAGGGCTCAATTTTGCGTAGAACTAGGGGCTGATATGATTTTCCCCGAAGCCATGACAACATTAGAAGAATATCAGAAGTTTACTCAAGCACTCAATGTACCGATTCTAGCCAATATTACTGAATTTGGTAGAACGCCTTTATTTAGTCGCGAAGAGCTTGCCAGTGTGGGTATTTCACTTATCTTATATCCTTTGAGTGCTTTTAGAGCCATGTCTCAAGCTGCGGCCAA
>CAZTYT010000360.1:0-2156 GCA_964618245.1 uncultured Legionella sp.
GGATCCATAAAACCGGCATCACGTGGCGAAATGTTAAAGAAAAGCGGGTCAAATTTATCCACATCAGGAATAAAGCCGCCATGTGGAAAATATTTATCTTCACCACTAATGCTGACAGGAAACTGTCGGTAGTCCCAACGATCTGCGGGCACTTCACCAACGCAATCACGTCCAGTCACTAAATTTTGCCAAAAATCATCCATCGTATTGGCCATAGGGAAAGTGCCACTTAGGCCAATAATGGCAATATCACGGTTCGTGGGAAGCGCTTGCCATTGTTCTTCTGGCTTGGGCTGTGCCAATGTGGGGGCGACCACTGGCGCTGTAGATACTGGCAAAATTGATGCGTGAGCAAATAAAGAAGCTAATTGCTGAGAATGGTTTTTTATAAAATAAGGGGCTAGGTTTTGGAGGCGGTTGCATTCATAGAGCAAGGTTTTTGGCAGGGTGCCAAAATCTTTTTCCAGACGCGTAGTAATCTCTAGGCCAATCACTGAGTCAACACCATAAACCTCATAAGTTTCATCAATTGCAATTAACTCTGCCGGGGTATGCAATTTTTCTGCAAATACCTGACGTAAATAAGCTAAAGTCTCTGTGGCTAAATCTACTGTGGCAGATTGGGGTACAGTTTTGGGCGCGATAGGAGAAATTGCAGTAAATTCGGAATCAAACCAATGGCGTTGTTTGATAAATGGATAGGCTGGTAAGCCGGTAATGCGATGGATCGATTCACCCTGATGTAGTCTTTGCCAATCGATGGGGTAATGTTTGGTGTATAAATCAGCCAGTATAAATAATTTATGTTGATAAGCTTGAGGGTCAGTTTGCGAGGTTAGAGTGCCGATAGCTGCTTCATACACCTCATCAAATACTGGGCCATGCAAGGAGCAGAGTTGTCCGTCATTTAGCAAGCAATATTCGGGTGTTTCTCCTTGGGCTAAAGCATTTAAAGAAGTTAATAATTCAGCAATAGAATGCACTACCAACGCCGCACGATAAATAAAATGTGCTCGCCCAGCATTAAGCGTGTAGCTCAGTGACGCCAGGCAAAGGCTCTCTTGATCTTGATAATTCATGAGCCATTGGTACAAATCTTTTATTTTTTGTTGCAAACTTTGGGGCTGTTTTGCTGATAGGGTTAATAGATAATACGGCTTGGTCAATCCACGAGATGGTTTGAATTGATGGATACGGCCTTCTTCCAAGATCAGATGCGCATTGGTTCCACCAAATCCAAAAGAACTCACTCCAGCGCGTAAAGGAATAGTTTGACCTTTGGCATCAATGGGTCGTTCCCATTTCTGGTTTTCTTTTACCAAGTAAAAAGGGCTATTGGTTAAATTGATGTATGGGTTAAGCTCAGTGAAGTGTAAAATACCTGGCAATTGTTCATTGGCCATGGCTAACAGTATTTTAATCGCTCCAGCAATTCCCGAAGCTGGTTCTAAATGGCCTATCTGAGTTTTTACTGAACCTAAACCGATGCGTGCAGAAGTGGTGTCAGGAAGTAACGTATTAAAGGCCAATTTTAAACCTTCAATTTCTGCCGGGTCACCAAGCGCAGTTCCTGTGCCATGAGTTTCCAAATAAGACAGCGTATCTGGATTAATATTGGCTTGGGTGTAGGCTTTGATGAGTAAATCACTTTGCGCTTTAGCGTTGGGAGCCGTTAATGATTGTGCTTTGCCGCCGTGATTAACGGCAGACGCTTTAATGACCCCATAAATGTGATCGCCATCTGCCTGTGCTTGTTTTAAGGGTTTGAGTAATAAACTGGCTATTCCCTCTCCTTTCACATAGCCATTGGCATTTTTATCAAAAGTTTTACATCGTCCATCAGTAGACAATGCGCCAAGTTGGCTAGTTATGATTAGGGTTTCAGGGTTGAGGAGCAGGCTTACCCCCCCGGCAATGGCTAACTCACATTCGCCATTGTGAATGGATTGCACCGCGCGATGAATTGCGACTAATGAGCTGGAGCAGGCCGTATCAATAGCCTCACTGGGGCCATGGAAATTAAAAAAATAGGAAACTCGATTCGCCAGCATGCTATGTGAATTACCAGTAGCAATAAATCCATGAAAATCTTTTTGCTGTTTGGGTTAAGCTCAGTGAAGTGTAAAATACCTGGCAATTGTTCATTGGCCATGGCT